>CAYXQY010000085.1:0-12533 GCA_964466525.1 uncultured Planctomycetia bacterium | reverse complement strand
GCGGCGTACTCCGCGACGTCCTCCGCGCTCGCGCCCCCGAGCCAGGTCCGAACGAGGTCCCGCTTTTAATTACCGGTGAAAACCTGACCGGCTCCGGCGAGTTGACCGTCTGGGGATGGCGGCCGCCCGAACTGAAGGAAGCCAAAAAGCCCCCGCTCTTTGAACAGGACCGGGATCAGATCATCGAGCAATTGCCGGAGGAGCCACCGGACGACGCCGAAACGATAAACGTGCTCAGCCGGGAGAACCGGACCGTCATGGCCCATCCCGGGCACAAGCGGTATTCGATAATCTGGTTGGAAAATGACAACGGGTTCTCGCGACCCTATATGATCAACCAGTCCAAACCCTTCTGGCTGAGCCATCAGACCGCGAGCCCGGGTGAGAAGGTCCACCTCCAAGCGCCTCGTGCTGAGACGGGAGGGGAAAAGCATCAAACTGACGCGTGGTTACTCCGCCCGTGGCCTGCGCGACAAAGACAGCCGGTTGATTTACACGCGTCTGCCGGACGACCTGGAAACGGGATCCTATCAGATGTACTACCACAACGGATTCGGCGGCCGGTACGGCTGGCGGCACGTGGCTTCGCTGCGAGTCCAAGAGAATGACACTCCGCCGGAGACGATGTTTGACGTCACCGAGTTCGGCGCCGACGGCAGCGATAGCACAAGCGACCGTGAAGCGATTCAGAAGGCCATGGCGAAAGCGAAGAAAACAAAGCGCGGCGTCGTGTTCTTCCCACCGGGCGTATTCTACCTCGATCAAACGCTCGAAGTACCGGAAGGAGTGACGCTTCGCGGGGCGGATCGACAGACGAGCGTGGTGAAAGGCATGGGATATGAGATGAAGCCCGAGCGCGGCAGCACATGGTGGAGCACCGATCCAAAGGCCGCATCGCTCCTGATGCTGAACAGTCACACGGGGCTGGAAGGACTGACGGTGACGGGGGCCGTCGCCGAGGGCATGGGCGGGACGGCGATGATCCAGGGTCAGCCGGACGATGACAACCGCCTCGCCAACGTCCGTATTCATGATTGCGATCTGCGCGGCACGGCGATGCACCCGACGTCTGACGCGAAGGTCTACCGCAAAGGGCGTGTGTTTCAGGTGTGGCCACAGGTCCACCGTCTTAAATTCACCGACAACGTAACACGGGGGGGGATGGAGTTTCACCAGGTGTATCGAAGCACCTTCCGCGACAACCTGATCAAGACAGGGGGAATCAAGGCCCGGGCGTATGATTCACTCATGGCCGGAAACATCTTTAAGGAAGCACCGTTCCGCATTCTGTTCTATCCGGTCCGACACACCTACATTCGCTACAACGAGATGCACAACTACTTCCGCGACAGCTGGAACAACGCGCCCGAAACGTTCCTGACGCACGGCGGGGATAGCAAGCAGATCGGCAACCCGACCGGGGCCGGGCGGACGACGTTGACCGACGCCGACCGACAATGGGAGTCGGGCAAGCACACCGATCATTACGTGCTCATCAGCGCCGGCCGAGGGTTTGGTCAGTACCGGCGGGTCGTTGACAACAGCGAAGACACGCTCGAGCTGGCCGAGCCCTGGCGCGTGAAGCCCGACAGCGACAGCGAATACGCCCTGGGCCGTTACTACGTCGAGAACGCCTACTACGCCAACATGAGCAACAGTCCGGGTTCACTGAATCTCTCCCATGACTGTATCAGTATGATCATCGATCGACACCGGACGGAGGAAGGAATCATCACAATCTGGGGTCGCGACCGTGCGCGAAAAAAAGACGACGGGTCCGTCAAACGCAGCCGCCAGTATCTGCCGTCCTGGTACAACATGGTGGTCGACAGCTGGCTGGACGGTTCGCATTTGCACCTGAAGAACCAGGAGTATACCAGCAGCCCCAACCGCGGGCCGGCGATGTTCGGCACGTACCTGGTCAAGAACCGGATCTCCGAACCGCATCGGGCGCGCAGGCCCCACAACATCGGCGGCCGCTCGCGCTTCCGCGCCGGCATCAGTATCACCGGGTTTTCGCGTTACACGGTGGTTGCCAAGAACTTCCTTTCCTACACACACAACGGAATTGCTATTTCCGGGAACGCCCGGCGCACGTTCATCCTGCACAACGAGTTTCAGCAGGTGGACCGTCCGGTGGTTGATCGCGGCTATCGTACGCACCTCAATGGCAACGTTCATTTTGAGTACAACAAAGAGAAAGGTGAGCACCGTACGGAGTTATCGGACGAGAACAATACGAGGGACCGGGAGTATCGCCGGCCGCACCCGCCGACCGACAGTGAAAAAGCCGATGACAGTTCCGAGTCCGAATCTGACGCATCGTCCGCTGGCCCCTCGTGGAACAAAGGCTGGTTGAAGCGCATGCTCGGGACGGTCACTTTCTCGCTGGAGAAGGTCAACAGTGACCGGGCCAAAAAGAAATGTCAGAAGCACCTGCGGTTGCTGTATCAACTCGTCAAATCGTACGAGGACCGGCACGGCCAGCTGCCGAATGCTGCCTTCTACGGTCGGCACCCCAGGGCCAAGCGGCCGGGTATCGGCCGGGTTCTCGGCGAGCGGGCCGACTCGTACATGCAGTGTCCCGCCGGGTCGCCTGAGTTGCTGGCCGCTGGCTTCCCTTCCTACATCTGGAACAAGACGCTCAATGGCCGCTCGCTTTCCGAGATCAAGGACCCGGGCCGGACATGGATGCTGATGGACCTGGTCGGAATCCACGAGTTCCTGTTCAACCGCCACCACGGGGGGCATCAGGGAGGCGTAAACGTGTTGTTCGCTGACGGCACCGTGCGATGGATAGAATCGTTCAACTGGGATAAGTGGGCCGCGCGGGGCCACAGGGTTGCCGAACAATGAACCGGACCACCCTGTCTGATGCCGCGGACGGTCGTGGGTTGACCCGTCCTTTCGACGACCCCGTGAAAGTAATATGTGACGAACTTCTTGAGGAGTGACGAATTATGGAATGGAAAAAGGCATTTCTGGCAGTAGGGGTGAGCGTCGCCGTCTGCGCCGTTCAGGCGCCCGGAATGGCACAGGACGAGGACTCCGCCCCGGGTGAGAAAGACGAAACCATTACGCCGGGTGGATCTGCAGGCAGCAGTGCAGGAGATGGCCGTGGCAAACTGTCGAAAGAGCGTTTGAGGTCGATCCTGCAAAGGCTCAAAAAGCAGGGGGTCACCGACGTCCTTTCTGCCAGTTACTACATTGATAAGGCCTCCGGGTCGTCAAACGGAAGCGGGAGCATCTTCGATCCGCTGGAGTACATCGCCGACCTCCCATCGCTGTCGGACGACGACGTGGTCGGGTTCAAGCATGGAAATCGGTGGCGTGAGAGCTTCAGGCACGGAAACGTCCGGACCGGCGGCTACGGAGATCTTGACGATCATGAACTCGCTATTATTGACGCCTCGGACGTGGTTACTTCTACGTGGAACACCAGTGAGGACAGGGAAGACGCCAACGAGAACGTCTACAGTTTGACGTGGCACCATGAGGAAGGCGGATCCCACCTTCCTCTCGCGGAAGACGGTACGAGGATGCTGAACGTCGGATCGGTCTCGCAATGCGATTCAACTCCCGGTTCTTATTTTGTCAACGTCGGAGAGGACGACACGTCGAACACGGTCTATTACCACCCCACAAACTCGACCGACGCAAACAACGACGACAAGACCGTCGAAATTGCGAAGCGAAACCTCTCTCTCGTCATTAACGACAGAGCGTCCGAAATCCACACCCGTATGCAGGTCGGATCAAACGGGTCCCTGAGCCTCGGACAGAACGTCGAGTTACGCCAGATCCTGGCGACGAACGGTCACAAGCACAATGCCATCGGCAAAGGAGATAGCTTCATCAAAGACTCGGTATTCTGGGGCGCTCACGACACCAAACCCAACCATGAACCGGGTGGAACCCTGTACGTTGATTTCGGTCCAAACTTCGACGGACGGGCAACCGAGTTTGAGCGCTGCGGCTTTGTCGAAAACAGCGACAGGGTTCAATCTCCGGTCAACGCGTACGTCACCCACACACCCGACGGCTCCAGTCTGGACAAGATCACATGGAACAAATGCTGGGTGCATGGCACGAAAATTGGGTTTCAGGCGGGCCCGCCGGTTTTCGTCTACAATTGCTACGCCGACAGTGTGAGACACCCCAGAGGCCGGGAGATCAGGCGAACCCTTATCCGACAGACGCACGGAGACGGTGTCCAGCGACCTCCTCCCCCATTCTACAAAAACGTTGGTCTTCATACGGGTAGCACTTCTAATAAGCCAATCTGGCAACACAGAGGCAATGCACTTCATTTTACCGTTGAAGACAGCATGATATATTCTGATGGACGCACGCTCCTGGACGACACGGGAAGCACGGCGGACAGAGGTACCTTCAGGATCCGGAACTCGGTCATCGTGCATCATGATGGGGCTTCCTTCAGGGGAATCTCCATCTCGAATCAAACCGTTGATATGGACTACAACATCTACGCTGGACCGTATAGCCACGGAAATCAGTTTCATCTCGTCGCTGACGGCACGACGTACACAGACCTCGGAAACTGGCAGGAAGCGAGTGGCGTGGATCAGAACTCCGTGTACGTGACCGGGAAGCAGTTCGAAACCCTCTTTCTCGGAAACCCGCAAGAGGGGGACTTCCGGATCAATCCGAACGCCCGAGTGACGGCGGGGGATGGGACGGTTTACACAGGACAATTCCCGGATGGCACGCCGCTCAACGAGGCCGGGATTCAGAAGCACTACGATTGGAACCGCGATAAGGTGGTTCAGGGCCCGCCTCTCCGGTGGCCGAATGTACCCACCTCAAAGGAAGAGGTGAAGAGATTTGTTCAGCACCCCAACGATTACCCGTTCTGAGGGCCTCCTGGATTTACGGTTCCAGAAGCACCTTGGTTACCCCTTCTTCACGGTTGTCAAATTTTCGGTACATCTCCGGGGCGTTCTCAAGTTTCACTCGGTGTGAAACCACCCAGCTCGGATCGGCCCGGCCCTCGATGATGAGGTCCCTCAGCTGTCGGTTGTACTGCTTCACGTTGCACTGACCGGTAGCAAGGGCCTGACCTTTTTCGAACAGCAGACCAAAGTCGATCCCCAGCCGGCCCTGTGCAGCCATCTCGTCGGGAGCTCCCGGATCTTCCGGGACGTACAACCCGGGAATACCAAGTTCCCCCGTGGGTTTCACGGACCGGATCAGGTTGTTGAGAACGATCGCGGGATTCTCCCGAGCGGGATCGTAGGCCTCTTCCCCCTCTTTCTTCGGATCGATGGCCTGATAACCAACGGCATCGACCCCTTTATCAACTTCTCCCCCATGGTGATCCTTAATTTGTTCCACCGGGTCCCCTTCCTCAAAATTGATCGGGGTTGCACCGCAGTGCTTCCTGGCCAGCTCCAGGCGACTGGAGACCCGGTCCACCACGTAGATCTCCGATGCACCTTTGATGTTTGCGCTGTAAGCGGCCATTAAACCGACCGGTCCCGCTCCGTACACGACCACCGAATCCCCGGCTTCCAGATTCGCCAGTTCAGTACCGTGCCATCCGGTCGGAAAGATGTCGGCCAGCAGCGCGAAAGCATCCTCGTGTTCGTCCCCCTCGGGAAGTTTGAGGGCGTTGAAGTCGGCGTACGGGATCCGGAGTTTCTCCGCCTGACCTCCTTTGTACGGCCCCATCGCAACGTAGCCATACGCCCCTCCGGCAAAACCGGGATTTACGTTCGTGCAGAATCCCGTGTATCCGTTTTCACAGTTCTCACAAAACCCGCAGGCCACGTTGAATGGAGCAACAACTCGATCCCCGACCTCCAGATCACTGACCGCTTCGCCAACCTCCGATACAATTCCCATGTTTTCATGGCCAAACACGATACCCGGTTCCGCAGCCGTCCGTCCTTCGTACATATGAAGATCGGACCCGCAGATACAGGTCGTCGTAATGTCGACGAGTACGTCGTTGGGATGTTGAATTTCCGGTTCGCTGACGTCGTCGACGGCGACTTCGTGTGGTCCCTGATAAACAACGGCTTTCATGGTCCTGGTACTCCCGTAAGAATGAATAATTCGTCGTGGCGAAAACCTTTATTCAGCTTCTGGTCGAGACGCGGGAACCGATCAACAAATCCCCGGACTCGATGGATCCAGATGTCTTCGACGATCGAACGTCCATCACGTGATCTTGAAAACTCGGCGGACGGTCTAATTCAACAGAACCTCGGCCCCGGCGGTTGCAACTTCGTGATCGTCTTCCACGGTACTGCCGGACGCTCCAATTCCCCCGATGATCCCGTCATCCCCGTTCCGCAGGGGAATCCCACCGGGAAAGGTGATCAGACCATCGTTGGAGTGTTCGATGTTATAAAGTGATTTCCCCGGCTGAGAAAGTTCTCCGATATCCCCCGTTTCCATATCAAACATACGAGCCGTTTTCGCTTTTTTGATTGCGATGTCAATGGAACCCAGCCAGGCGTCGTCCATTCGCACAAATGATTTTAGGTTGGCCCCCGAATCCACGACGGCCACGTTCATTTGCAACTCCATCTCACGAGCTTTCTGGAGGGCGGCTTCCACCACTTCACGGGACTGTCTCAACGAAATTTCACTCATGGGTCGGATCTCCTGTGATTGAAGAAAAAAAGGAATTGTAGTTCTTTTTTAAAGTAGTATTAAACATAGATCCTGTCAAGGTTTTTCTTTGAACGTTGCTGATCGCACTTCGGCGTTTCATTCCGAGCCGCCCTTTTATGTTCTTCGTTCCGTTCATCCTCTCCGGTTTCCCGGTCCTCGGATTGTTCTATGCGCCATGCTGACACAGGACGCGGGCAGCTTACCCTTTTTCAACTCAAAATTTCCATGATTTTATAAATAGCCGGGACCGTTTCCACTTCTGACCCCTCCATTTGTAACGGAGGTCTCGGCCCCGGCTCTCTCTTCATCCTGGGTTTTCTTCCACGCCTTTTCCGGAGGAGGTCGGTAAATTCACCAATGTTACCCTCCAGTCGTCCCCCTGAGAGGTCTTCAACTTCCAGCTCCTTCAGGTCAGCAAACCGTGTGGAAGATAGGCAGGGTGAGATTTGGAAATCCCTTCTTCAGGTTTCTACGTTTCTTTGAAAAAATCCCCTGTGTAAGTAAAATACCGTGCGTGGATCGACAGCGGCGGATAAACGAAATCAGTCGGGTATAAACCTGGTCCGTTTGTGGAAAATAATGTTCAGGAAGGTTCACAAAATCCTGTATGTACCTGTCAGGAAAGGAGATAACTGATCCGGCCGGGTGATGGAATCGGCAGACATAGGGGACTTAAAATCCCCTGGGGTACTGTTCCCCGTGCGGGTTCGAGTCCCGCCCCGGCCATTCTGGAACCGGTCGGTTTTTGTTGGGTCGGATTGAGCGGTTTTCGGTATGGAGTTTGATCGTCGGCTGGATGAATTCAAGACCATTTTTCGCCGTTCCGCCCTGCCGGATACGGTCCGGCAAATCTACGAACGCGTTTTCGCGTTCGTTGACGCGGGGAACGATACGGAGCGGGTGGTGGAGTTCAGTGCGTCCCTGGCGGCTGTCCTCGGGTGTGAGCTGAACCTGTACTTTCCGGTGCCGGACCCTGACGAAGATCCTCTGCCGGTGGAGGAGTTGCTTGGTGAACAACGTTACGAAGACGTACAGGAATTACTCCATACGTACGAGAGGCTGGAGGGAACGGTCACTGAGACAATTCTGGAACAGGTACCCGGGGAGGGAGATGAGACGCTCTGTATCTTACCGGCTCCGTTTCACCTGACGGACGATGAAGAGACGAATCCGGAGGTGATCGGCGAAGTGCTTTCGGAACTCCTTGCTTCCATCCAGCACCCGACGGTACTGGTCCGAAAAGATCCCGCAGTGCCACCCGATCTGTACGATCGGGTGTACGTGGTTGGTTCCACTTTACAGAACCTCATGCGGTTGCTTCGATGCACGGCCGGCCTCTGTCCGGCGCAAACGACCATTCAGGTGCGGGCCCTTGCGGATCGGCGGTTCGTCAGGAGCATGGAAGATCTTCTGAAAGAGAGCAAGGAGGACAGGACGTCGAAGACCGGTGACCGGCTACGCACGGTGATGGTCAACGAGCTCAAGCGGAAATTACGACAGTACGGGGAGAAATTGCAGAAGGAATGTGGGATCTCCCTTGAGTACCGTATAACTGAAGACGCTCCCGAGGAGGCCCTGGGTTCAGGCGATCTCATTGATGGTTCCCCCTCCCTGCTGGCCGTGGCCACGTCGTATACTGGAGGCGGATACGACCCGGCGGTGCTTCGTCCCCTGTTCAGGCACCATCATCGTTCGGAGATCCTGACGGTATGACGTCCGCTGAAACGAGTTCTTCACAGCACCCGGGACGGGAGCAATATATTCCACCACTTTACGCGGTCATGGGTGCCCTCCTCATCGGGCTGTTCTCCCTTGTTCTGATTGAAACGGAGACCGTTCACGAACACTGGATCTTCGGGGGGTTGCTGTTCGTCATACTGGTGCTGATCGCCACCGAATATATGCAGAAGACCATCGTGGTGATGGTCGGCTCCGGGCTGTGCCTGTTTCTGGCGGCCGCCGCCGGTCATCTGGGGGGTGGACACAGTGGGTTACCTCCGTACGTGACGATGATCGAATGGAATACGGTGGCGATTATTATCGGGGCTTCCATTTTTGTGGAGCTGGTTTCACGGAGTGGTGTGTTTACGTATATTGCGATTAAGCTTCTGAAACTTTCAAAGGGCCGACCGCTGCGGCTGCTGGTCTTTTACTCCGTACTGACGCTGGCGTTCAGTGCGTTCCTGGACAACATTACGGCCATGATTATCGTCGGGTCCCTCACCATTATTGCCTCGGAGAAACTTGGTCTGAACCCCGTGCCGTTTGTGATTACGGAGGCAATCATGACCAACCTCGGCGGGACGCTTACCCTCATCAGTTCCGTTCCGAACATTATTATCGGGACGAAAGCGGATATATCGTACCTGACGTTTGTCTACACCATGTCCCCGTACGTGGCCGTGGCTCTGGTCGGTAGTCTCGCCATCTCCTGGTACCTGTTTCCCGGGACCTTTCAACGAGAAACGGGGCCGGAGGAACAGGAGGAGCGTGCGGGGGAAGTGAAGCAGTTCGACGAGTGGGACACGGTGGACGACATGCGGTTTTTTATTATTTCCGTTTTCTGCGTTGTTGGGTTTATTCTTTCCTTTGCCCTGCACAGTTTGATTCCCGTTATACAGAAACTCCCGCTGGAATGGGTTGCGCTCGGGTTTGCCACGTTGATGATGGTGATTTATCCGGCCGAGGTCGAGGATACGCTCGAAAAAGTCGAGTGGTCGTTAATTTTCTTTTTCGTCGGGCTTTTCACGATTATCGGTGTGATGCAGGAAGTGGGGGTTCTTCAACGAATCGGTTCGACGATGCGTGATTATCTGACGGTGGGGGCGTATCGAGGGCCGGCCTACCTGATGTGGGCCTCCTCGTTTCTTTCCAGTGTGACGGCGAACATTCCGCTTGCTGCGATGATGTCCGAAATTATCGGAGGGCTGGACGTCGGGATGGACAAAAGCGGGCTCTGGTGGGGATTGGTGCTTGGCGCCAACCTCGGCGGGAACATTACGCCGATTGGTTCGGCGTCCACGATGGTGGGGGTCATGGCGCTTCGAGGAGAGGGTATATCCCTGTCCTTTCTCGAATTTGTAAGTAAAGGGATTGTGTACGCGGGGCTTCAGCTCCTGCTTGCTACCGGTTATCTTATGCTGCTGATTTCACTTCTCTAACAACTGTAGGACGGTTCAAGTTGTCCTGGCAAACTCAGTAGCTTGGTTATTTATCCGGACAGAGCAGTACAGAAAAAGGCGCGGACCAAACGACGTGTCATGTGAATCGAAATCGACCAGCAGCGGATGCTGACGGCTATCTTATAGCATGGGTTCGAACTCATACCAACTGGCGTGAAATGCATTGAACAGCGCTCCCTTTTTTTTGTACAATTGCGTAGGCGACTGCTGACATAAATACGGTAAAAAAATTTCAATTGAACCTGGCTCCCCTGTGAAAATTTATAATTCACTATCCCATGAAGAAGAGCCGTTCTCCCCGATTGAGGACGGGGTGGTGCGGATGTACAACTGTGGTCCCACGGTATACAGTGAACCTCATATCGGAAACTTCCGTGCGTTTCTTGTGGCGGATCTTCTGCGCCGGTACCTGGAGTACAGCGGGTACGACGTAAAGCAGGTCATGAACATCACGGACGTGGGGCACCTGCAGGAGGACGGGGAGGAGGCGGAGGACAAGATTGAAGTGGCCGCCCGGCGTGAGGAAAAAAATCCATGGGAGATTGCAGATTACTACACGGATGTGTTTCTTGATCTGATTGACGTGCTGAACATCAAGCGGGCGGACCGGTATCCCCGGGCGACGGAACACGTGGACGAAATGATTGAAGTCGTTGAAGCGCTTCTTGAGAAAGGACATGCGTACGAGGTGGACGGGGAAGTCTATTATGACGTGAAAAGCTTTCCGGATTGACGTGGATCCCAAGAAAAAAGACCCGCGTGACTTTGCGCTCTGGAAGCAGGACCCGGACCATGTCATGCAGTGGGATTCGCCCTGGGGAAAGGGATTTCCCGGGTGGCACGTCGAATGTTCGACGATGGCGAACACGTACCTCGGGGATTCCATCGATATCCACACCGGCGGGGAGGACAACATCTTTCCGCACCATGAGTGTGAAATCGCGCAATCGGAGGCGGTGACGGGACAACAGTTCGTGAAGTACTGGGTGCATATCCGACATTTTCTGATCGACGGCGAGAAGATGTCCAAGTCGTTGGGCAATTTTTACACGGTTCGGGAGATCCTTGACATGGGATATCGACCGGAGGTGCTCCGGCTGTCGCTGATCAAGGCCCATTACCGGCAGAACATGAATTTCATGCGGGAGCAGCTCGACGACTGTGCCAAACAGGTCGAGCAGCTCACGTCGTTCCGGGATCGGCTGCGGGAAATCGCCGATTCCAAAGGAAGCGGAGACGGGGTGGACGGGCAGGTCCGGTCGAGGTGTGAGTCGTTTGAAGAGCAGTTTGACGCTGCCCTGGCGGACGACCTGAATGTGTCGGGGGCGATCGGCGAACTGTTTGAGTTCAGGCGGGCCGTGAATCGGGACCACACCCGGCCCACCGGGGACGAAGCTTCTCTCATACTGCAAAAACTGTCCGACGCGGACGACGTGCTTGCCATCCTTCCCGAACGGGAACAGGCGGAACTGACCGAGGACCAGAAAGCGTTGATCGAAGAGCGGAAGACGGCCCGGGAGGAGGGGGACTATGAGCGTGCCGACGAACTGCGCGAACAACTTCTGCAATAGGGCGTCGTCGTGGAAGATACGCCGGACGGCACACGCTGGAAGGTGACATCCTGATGACCGGAAACGGAGGAACCACCGTCAGGTCCGGGTGCGTTTCAGCGATTCGAATTTCCCGGTACGTCGTCCGTTTCCTGTAAGTGAACGAATCTACCGGCCCAATCGCACATTCACAACGAGGTGCAGTTAGCGGAGTCCCTTCCCATCAGCACACATACGACAAACGAAAGTGTGAAAAACGTCGTTCCGTTTACCGGCATTATATCTCATCGGGAGCTGTCTCGAGAAAAGGTCAGGGAAGAGCTTGCTTTTCTACCCTATCGGATCGAGTTGACCTCGTCCGTCGTGCCATTCGATCACACCGACTACTACGCCGATGAAATGGGGGATGACCTCCAGCGCTGGTGGGTCGGCTTCGGTTCGACGTGGAAGGAAACGGACCTTGCCGAGAAAAAACGTGAATTTTCCGCACACGAGGAGGAGCTCAACGAAAAGTACGGTGTAAGTGATCGCCCGGTCAACCTGGATCCGGGATACGTCAGAGGCAATCAGGTCGTGCTTGCGAGCACGAAGTACGTCGCGCACCGGATCTGTATCGGGATGTCCATGTACGCGGAGCTGACGCTTCTGTACGAAAACGGTGAGTTTCAGGCCCTTCCGTGGACCTATCCGGATTATCGAGTTACGGAATCAACATCCTTTTTCCGTCAGCTCCGGGAGCGGTATTTCAGCTAAGCAATTCATTATGAAACCTCGGACGAATGGAGCATGACATGAATCGACCGCGAAATGGTATCGGGTTTGACCTGCATTCGTTGATCGAGGGGCCGCCGCTGATGCTGGGCGGGGTCGAAGTTGAAAGTGACCTCGGACCGGAGGCGCATTCCGACGGGGACGTCCTTCTGCACGCCGCCTGTGATGCCGTGCTGGGCGCGACCGGACACGGCGACATCGGCGAGCATTTTCCGGACACCGATCCGGAATACAGCGGGCTGGCCGGGGAGGAGATGGTCGATATCGTGCTACATGATCTTATTCCGGAGCCAGATTCCGTTTATCAGCTGGATTCCACAATCCTGCTCGAATCCCCGCGACTGAACGCGGACAAAAGGAAGATTCGAACGAACCTCGCCCGTCTTTT
>CAYXQY010000084.1:0-15544 GCA_964466525.1 uncultured Planctomycetia bacterium | reverse complement strand
ACGCTCGTATTTCTGATTGATCTCGCGCCGGCGGAGGCCAGACAAATACAGATCGACGTATCGGAACAGAAGCGGAAGAAACCGCGGCGAATTACCGGTGAGGAGCGGGCCTGGATCAACTGGAGCGAGCCTCACCTGGAGAACCGGCAGATCCGGTGGGAACTTCCCCCCTCAAGACCCCGCGGTGTCCGTTCTCACACGTTTCCACCCGACACGCCGATGCCGTACGAACCCCGCGGCGTGTTCCGGGTGCTCGATCGATCGGATGAGGACAGGCTGTTCGATTTTACCCTTGCATCCGAGCACCCGGTTAAGCTTGAACAGGTGGAACAGCACGTTGCCTCCGGTCCGGTCCGGGCAGTGGTGAAACGGGAACGGGTGGTTCGCCCGGTTTCAGCGCTGAATAAACAGTTTCAAATTGACGAACGTTTCATCCTTTACGAACAGCGGAACCGGCTGGACGTCCGGATCCGAATCATAAACCTCGCCGATCAGCCGCAAAGCGTACCGGAGAACCTCCGGATACTGGACGGGGAACTGGGATCCCGGATTGTGAACAACCTCGGTCAACTGGAAAAACGTGCGGGCGTCGGGCAGCGGGGGAGCACTCTGCTCGTGAACCGTTCGACGAGACGTGGATTGGCATTCATTCCACATGGAGCACGGGAGACGGGGTGGAAGAGTCGAACGCTGGCCGTGGATTATTTTCGGTTTGCTCCGAGTAAGGGGCCCAAATTCCGGATGAGTGGTGCGGGTGAGAAACTGGCCCCCGGCCAGAGCAACACGTTTCAGTTTTCCTTTGTCCTGTACCGGGGGAAGAAACAAAAAGTGCAACAGGCATTTCAACGGGATACGCACGCGATCCCGGGCGTGGTTTCACTGTCTGGAGAAAACAACACGGTGTTACGCATCGCACCGTCCCCCCCTTACATATTGAATGGAGCGGAGCACGTCGATCGATGGATGACCGACAGGGGGGTGACGCTCAGCAAACAGAAACAGGGGCTTTCCTTCAGCAGTACGCAGAACGAAACGGGGATACGAACCGGTTTTACCCGGGACTTTGGCGCTCCGACGGAGCTGTCCGGACAGATTTCGGTTTCGGAAGGGGGGACCGTGAAACTGAAGGTCGAACATGTCGGAAACGGAGACGTGTACTCGCTTGGCACGGTGGAGGGAACCTTTCGGAAGAACCTCTCGGACCACCTTCCGTTCGATCAAATGACCTCCTGCTTGCTTCACCTGGACCTGATGGGGTTTGAAGGTCGGCAATCGGCGACGCTACGGGAACTGACGGTCAGCTGGCCGATGCGCGGGACGCCGGAGCTCATGTGGCCCCGGGACGAACAGTCCCTGTCGGACGTGGGGGTCAGTTTCAGCTTCAAAAGCCGGGGAGGCAACATCTGGGGCTACCGGATCCAGGTGGCGGAGGATTCCGGATTTACGAACCGTCTGATCGACGAATCCATTCAACCGGACACGGGATTGAAAGGAGAAGGGGGACTCACAAAATATCTTCCGGAAGCTCCCCCTGGAAACGGCACGTATCACTGGCGCGTACGACCTCTCTTTCCGAGCGGTCAGGCTGGATCATGGACGCAATCCCGGACGTTTCAGGTGGACAGTACAGATCGAACAAAGACGCCCCCGCTGCGTCCGATTTCTCCCGAACGCCCGGTGTTATTTGGTGGATTGAAAGGGGAAAAATCCACACAGGCCTTCGCAAAAGCGGTCAGGAACAAATATCCCGACGTCGCGGAACTTATAATTCAGCAGCGAGGGTACGACCCGGGTGACGAACTTCCGCTGCCGATTTTCGTGAACACGTCCAGCAAACCAACGCTTCCGAAACTGGAATACGCGTTCCGGAATGAGAAGAAGGTGCTGGGGATGGTCTTCCGGGAGTACGGATTCGATCGACGATACCTGCGGCGTGTTCTTGCACTGGCGGCAAAGTACGGACGGTACGTGTCCGCGCTGAACCTCGGCGACGGCATCGGTCAGAGGAGTTTCCTCACGAAGGAGTTTTATCCGGTGGTCGACAAATACGGTGCGTATCTGCTTCCCCAGCGAAAAATGAACAACCGACGTGACCAGCCGGCTCATCTTCTGACCGAAATCGGAGCGTACGTCACCGGACGCGTGGGGAACTGGGGGGTGGAGAGTGAATGGGGATACGCCTGGAAAACCATGAGCTGGAAACGGTGGACCCGGACGGAAGCGGTGAATCGACCCATAAATTATATGCCCACGTTTGTGTTCGGTCTGTCGACCGGGGCCAGTTTTTACCGGCTGGAAGGGCTTGCCAAACGTCAGATTCCGTATCCGTTCGATCGCAAACTTGACGAACAGTTCGGACCGCTCTGGAAACGGGCCATAGGCCCGTTTTTTCAGGACATCATCCGGCACGACCTGATCCCGTCGCTTAACGCCATACGGAAGAAAATGAAGGTGGCGGTCCAGGGGAAGAAATCGTACGGCCTGAAGCGTCCCGGAAGTCCGGGGACGCTTTTTCCGAACCGCACGGTCGCCGCCCTTCACGGCATGCCCATTGAAGGGGTCCCGAAACAGCATATTTTTGAGAACCAGTGGGTGCCTGATTCCTCCCGGTTTTACGTGGTGCCGGTGCTTCCCGTATTCACGCCTCCGGAGGAACGGTCCTTTCTGGAGGCGGTTCTGGATCCGGATGAGTTTGATTATCCGGAGGATGCGGTAAAGCACGCACGTTCCTTCTATCCGGCACCTTCGGAGGACAACGAAGCCTATTCCGTCCGGGTGGGGGACACCGGCGTCGCCATTAACAGCATCGATGAACGAAGGGATCCCAATTCCGGTTCACAGGGATTTCGCCTCGAGTTAACAGAGGGCCCGGTATCCGAGGTCAGCGGGGAACTGGATTTTCAGGCGTACGTGCTGATGAAGCAAAAGGAAGATGAACTTTTCCTTCAAGTCAATAATTTCCCGATCAATTACACGACAATACGGTTGAAAAGCCGGAACGGAAAGCAATTGACCGTGCGTACGGATCCCCAACACTCGCTTCGGGAACGCACGTGGGATGAAAATGAAAATCTGCTGAAACTCCGACTGAACCACCACAGCGGCGTGTCCCGAGTTACGATTGAACAGAGATGATCGATCCCCTTCAAGTGAGGCCCTCCAGAAATATCACCGTAAAGAACGAGTGACACCCATGAACGGTCGTACATGCATAATACGCGCAGTGATCCTGACGCTTCTTGCTGCTGGCTGCCTGCTGATTCCCGGAACTGGTCAATCTCAGGAGTCGACCGGTGGAGGGGAACAGGACGTTGAAAAGCTGATCATAGCCGGTTATCCCGACGGGGGCGAATGGCTGATTACGAGGGTCCTACGTCGGGTCGGTTACTCGTATGAACGATCACACCCGAATGTCCGGGTCCTCCTGAAACCGGGCATTTCCTACCTGGAAGCCCGAAAGATGGTGCTTGATGGCCGGGCGGCTGGCATCATGATCAGTGAAAAAATGAACCTGTACCGTGCCCACGCCAGTCAGACCGGAGGAGACCGGGGGTTTAGCACACTGAAGCTGGACAAGTTTTTGCCGTTTGCCGTTCGGCGGATCCGAAGCCGGGAGGCCACACTTGAGAAATGGCGGCTAGGGATCGCGACCCACCGAAGAACCGAATTACTGAATCAATTCCTGCAGTTTTTTGACGAAAAACCGGCCCGGCAGGCGGTGCGTGATATTCCGGACCTGGAACTGGTCACCCCGGCCGACCAACCGAAAAAGATTGAAAAAGGGTATAAAAAGGGAGGAACGGTGGATCTGGAACACCCCGTATTTTCGTATTGACGCCCGCTTCAACCGCCGGAGAGCGAATGCCGGTGCCAATTGCCGCACGGGCGGCTATTAGGTGCTTATTGGTCTGCGGGCCCCGGCAGGTTATTCCCGGTACGTCTGTGCAGAGTTCGGATAATCCCTGACCATCTGCTTCAGCTCCTTCACGATGTCCGGATGGTTTCCGCTGACGTCGTACTGTTCCCCCGGGTCCCGGCCGAGGTGAAATAGTTTTCCTTTGCGAAATTTCCAGGGCCCTCTGCGGACCCCGTCGATGCCTCCGCGAAAATAAAAGAACTCATCACGCGGAGAATGTTCCTGTTTTCCTTTCCACCAGGGCATCAGGTTCAGACCGTCCACGGGACGATCGTCCGGAACCTCCCCCCCACCGGCAAGGACGAGGGTGGTGTACAGGTCCATGAGCGCGGCGATGCCTGCGCTCCGCCGGCCCGCCGGAATCTCCCCGGGCCATCGCACGATCGCCGGTACACGAACACCGCCTTCCCAGGTGGTGCCTTTCGCCCCCCGTAGAATACCGGTAAACCCGGCGTGCCAGGCTTTGTTTCCTCCCTGTTTCATTCGTCCGGGCATGTTGGACCAGGGCCCGTTGTCACTGGTAAATACCACGATGGTCTCGCCGTCCACTCCCGCCTTCTCGAGCGATTGAAGGATCTGACCGGCGCTCCAGTCGATGGTCTCGATGACGTCTCCATACAGCCCGGCCCGACTCCGTCCGCTGAATCGATCCGTCGTGTCAATCGGAAGGTGGGGCATGCTGTACGCAAGATAAAGGAAAAACGGTTCCTGGCTGTCGGAAGCTTCCTGAATGAAATCCGTCGCAACCGAGGTATACCGGGTCGTGAGTTTGCTCTGGTCGACTTCTCCGTCAAGGGCGCCGTCGTCTCCATAGAACCGCAGCGGCCGATCCGTCCCCACCCACGGTGGAATCATGTCGTTGCTGTAGGGAAGTCCGAAGTAATGATCGAACCCGTTGGACGTCGGGAGATACTGTTTTTTCAGGTGACCCAGATGCCATTTTCCAACGGCCTGAGTTTGATATCCTTCCGCTTTCAGCGCTTCGGCCATGACGACTTCATCCGGATTCAGTCCTCCCTGCTGGTCCGGACCCACGACGCCGGTCATGCCGGTTCGGGTCGGGTAACGTCCGGTCATGAGTGCCCCTCGGGCCGGGGAACAGCTCGGAAAGGCGTAAAACGAAGTCATGCGAAACCCCTGCCGAGCCATCCGGTCGAGGTTGGGGGTGCGTATGGTCGGGTGGCCGTACGAGCCGAGGTCGCTGTAACCGAGGTCGTCCGCGAATAGAACGACGATATTTGGTTGTTCCGTGTCCTGCGCCTGTATGGAAGCCGCAGCAAAAAGGAGCGGAAAGACCAGAACGATGAAGAAATATCGTTTCATGATCCTCTTTTTTGTAATTTAGATGCCCTGCGTTCGACGGGAGTCCCGCCTGTTCAATAAGCATGAATGTTCATTCACACACCGCAACACACATTTGATATAGTACTTGGTGCAGTAAGTCAAGGTTCGGAAGAAGAACTCACCTTTTGGTAAAATAGGGTTCGGGAGTCGTTTATAAACGAATAGAAATTGATGATCAGCCATCAGTTTTTGATTCCTTACCCGTCCAATGCAATCTTTTTTTAGAGGCCGGAGTCCGTTAAAAAAACTCCTGTATCCCCATATTTAAATGGATGAGAATTCACTTTCGTGGGCTGTGGAGTTCCTCGTCCAAACTGCCAAACTTTATCGAAAAACGTTTCACATGTGTCAATTGCACCAGAACAAAGTAGCAGGGTTCTTTCTTATAATGGTGGGTTTGTTATTCTGTATCGGCTCCGTGGCAACGGGAAAACCGGAGGGGTCCGCATCCCGTGGACAGTTGATTGAAGCAGAGCACTTCGACGCTCGCTCGCCTGGAGAGAAGCCGTTCGCAAAGGTGTTTTTGGACCGTGCCGCCAGCGGCGGGGCGGGCTTGACCCGATTTTTTCGCGCGGAACGACACTGCACGTACGACCTGGAGGTCAATACGTCCGGGACATATCACGTCTGGGTTCGTTACAGCTCGAAAACGAGTACTGAGTTGAGGATGGAGGTGAATCCGGGAACGGATGAACAGGATCATACGAAAGAACTTTCCAGGACGCCCGGGGGCCTGAAGGGACCCGGGGTCTGGGCCTGGGAGCGCTTGCTCACCGTTTCGCTGAAGGACGGTGCCCACAAACTTCGTTTGCACTCGGCGCCCCTGCGACTCGACTGCATCTATCTCACCCGGGAATCGACCCCGCCTCCGTCCCTGCAGGAGCTTGCCTCCTTAAACCTGTCAGAAACGACCCGGAAACAGCTCAAGAAAAGCCGTGTGCCCGTCGTGCCGGATTGGCTCCGGAACGACCGTGTGCTGAATTATCGCCTGCCGGACTGGTACGACGATCACCGTGTACATGCCCATACCCGTCTGTCGCCCCGATACCGTGGGAAGGAGCTGTTTCTCAATGCCGCACAGCGGTTTAAAGAGCTCGGGTTCAGGGCGTTTGTCCGTCACATCAAGTCCGGCTCCGAAGGAGCCTGGTGGCCGAGCGAGGTGGGTAAGGTCGCTCCATGGGCGGAGGGGACCAACTACGCGAAAAAAATTATGAATAACGCTCGTGAGGCGGGACGGCATCTCATTGTATACCACCGCCACATGGAGGACCGATACATGGCCGAGCAACACCCGAGCTGGGTGACACGGGGGCCGAATGGAACCCCGTATCGCAGGCGAGGACGCATTCTCTGTCTCAACTCACCGTATGCCGATTACGTGCTGAAACGCATGATCGAACTGGGGGAAATGGGGGCCGAAGGATTTTATTACGATAGTTTTCACGTCCGGCCAGGCGGGTGCTGGTGTCCCCACACAAAGAACGCTTTCCGCGAAAAGACGGGACTTGACACACCGGAGCGGAGAAATCCGCACGACCCCGTCTATCAGCGATACCTTGATTTCAAAAATCTCACGATCGAAACCACCTTTCTTGAATGGAGACAGGCGCTTCACGAACGATTTCCCGATCTGGTGATGCTGATCAGCTCGTACAAATATCCGGGCATGGTTAGCCAGCACACCACGCATCGACTTTACCGAATCACGGATTCAGTCAAAACGGAATTCGACAAACCACTTCACTTCCGGAAACGACAGATCTTCCGCACCGACCCCGAGCTTGCACGCCCGGAACGACACGCAGCGCTGGTACTGGGATACAGCCTCGCCCGGGACGCGGCGGATGGCCGGCCACCGCACGTATGGGTAAACAATATCGGAGGACCGGTACAGGCCACGTACGCGACGGCCGGACTCATTACGCACGGTGCGATTGCCAACCTTGACAACAATGAATCGAGGATTCCCAACCACGACTATTTCGATCGAGCGGTTCGGCTCGGCAATCAGGTGTCGCCGGCGTTCGACGAGGCGCGTCCGCTGCGCTGGGCAGCCGTGCATTTTTCCGAGCGCGCTCGAAACCATTATTTTCCCGACGAAAAAACAGCATGGAAAGAGGTCCTGTATCCGGTGTACGGAGCCTTCACCACGCTGCTGAAAGAGCATCGTCCGGTCGGACTCGTTACGGATAGCCAGCTTGCTCAGGGACGTCTGACCGGGTACGACGTCCTGTTCTTACCCGCCCCGGAGCATCTGACGGCTTCAATGCAGGCGGCCGTCGAGCAGTTCGAAGCGAACGGAGGGCTCGTGGTTCGCCAGCGTGACGCGTGGCGATGGCATCAGCCCGACGGCGGAATAACCCGGGCCGGAGCGGAGTTGACCGAGCAGATCCGTTCGTCGGCAAAGGCCGCTCCGGTTCACGTTACCGGCGGTCACCCGAAAATGCACAGTGTTCCGTTTGTTACGAAAGATCGCCGTCGACTGACCGTGTCGCTGGCGAACGATTTCTCATGGGTGCGTGAAAGCCCGGACAAACAGGGGAAAGACTGGTCGGAGGTCGTTGAACGACGCAAACCGGAGCCCTGCCGTAACGTGTCGATCCACGTCCGGGGCTGGAAGGAGCCGAAACGCGTGTACAACGCCGTAACGGGAAAATCACTGGAGGTGCAGAAGACCGACCGGGGCGTTCGTATCGACGTGCCGTTGTTTGAGGTCATGGCGGTGGTGGTTCTTGAACGATAAGGGGGTTCTGAACGTGCTTTTCGTCCGGGGAGTAATTCACTTCACGATCTTCGGGCTCCTTCTTCCGGCAGCCGGTCATGCTGGACAAGCCGGTTTGATCTTCGGGACGCTCTCTTCACCCGGATCACTGATAAAATTCACGATCCATTCGTTGAAGTTCACGCTCCGTGAAAAGCAAAACGCATTTTTCTAAAGTATAAAGTTCACTTGATTTATCCTTAAGAACCGTTGATGATACGCTCGATATTTATTTTATCCATCGCTGAGTGAGTTGTACGTCCCATCAATCATGAGAAATATGATACCTGCCGGTATAAGTCGGGCGAGATCGCTCATCTGGTTTTGCATTTTGGGATTGTATGTCGGTTGTCTGGTCGTTCTGACGGGGACGTTCGACCTGATCGGTCAGGCCAACCAGAAAATCACATTTCAAAAAGGGGATCACGTATCGCTGATCGGAAATGGACTTCCTGAACGAATGAATCATTTCGGGTACTTCGAAACGTTGTTGCACGATCGATTTCCCGACAAACAGCTCGTGGTTCGAAATATCGGGTACTCCGGGGACGTTGTTCAGGAGAGTAGGAACCTCCGTGTGAAGGGGTATCCCGGTCGCGACGAGTGGCTGTCACGCATGGAAACGGATGTGTTGATGGTTATGTATGGGTTTAACGAATCGTTTCGAGGACCGGACGGCCTGTCGGACTTCCGCAAGCAGATGGATCAGTTTGTGCGTCACGTGCTGAACAGGACGTACAACGATTCGTCACCACCTCGTGTGGTTCTGGTGTCGCCGATTGCATTTGAGGATCTCAACGATCCGAATTTACCGAATGGGGCCCGGCAGAACCGGCATCTACAGCGGTATACCGAAGCAATACGGAACGTGGCTGATAAGCACGACATCCCGTTCGTGGATCTATTTTCCCCCACGAAACAACGATATCGTTCCGCGGATCAACCGCTTACCTTCAATGGGGTCCACCTGAAGGAGTACGGGTATCGACAGCTTGCACAAATTCTTGATCGAAAGCTGTTCGGTGACCGAGGAACGGTTTCATGGAAGGAGTTGGGCGAACTACGCACAGCGGTCAATGAAAAGAACGAGTACTGGTTTGACCTGTATCATCGCAACGATCAGAACGACATCTATGGCAGTCGATCGAGGTTGAGTTTTGATGGTATAAGCAACCGGGAGGTGCTTCAGCGCGAACAGGAAAGACTCGAACAGATGGTCGCCAACCGGGATCCGAAAATATGGGCAAGGGCAAACGGGAAGTCGTACGAGGTTACGGATCAAAATCTTCCCGATCCCATTCCGGTGCCCGAAGAGACGTCAGGCGACGCTCCGGAAGGGGGAAACCGGTATCTTGATGGAAAAGAGGCCATCAAGAAGATGAAACTGCAGAAGGGGTTTGAGGTGAACCTGTTCGCGTCGGAAGAGCGATTTTCGGAACTCATCAATCCGGCTCAAATACGTGTGAGTCCGGAAGGACGGCTGTGGGTGGCAGCCTGGGAGGGATATCCGACGTATGAACCGCCGGGGAAGAAAAAGGATAAACTTATGGTTCTGAAGGATACGAACGACGACGGCGTTGCCGACGGACGAACGATTTTTGCCGATGAATTAAAAAACCCGACCGGTTTCCACTTCTGGAACGGAGGCGTGCTGGTGACGCAACCCCCGTATATCGTGTTTTTGAAAGACGAGAACGGAGATGGAAAAGCGGATGTGAAACGCCGTTTGCTCAGTCATATTTCCTCCGCCGATACACATCATACGGCCAATAGTTATGTGTGGGGTCCGGGAGGGACGCTGTATTTCCAGGAAGGCGTGTTTCATCGAACGCAGATTGAGACCCCGTACGGACCCGTTCGAAACCGAAACGCCTGCGTCTGGCAGTTTGATCCGGAGACCTTTGAGGTCAGCCGATACGCCCCGTATGGGTTTGGAAATCCTCACGGTCATGACATAACCCGCTGGAACCAGGGCTTTGTGACGGACGCGCCTTCGGGACGGACGTATCACACCACACTGATTTCCGGGTACCTTCCGTTTGACAAAACCCATCCCAATGCACCGGATTTATATGGTTCCGATCCAACGACCGCTGCCAATCGAATTCTTTCGTCCCGGTATTTTCCCGATGCGTACCAGGGTTACTTGTTCACTGCAACGCCTCAGCAGAATAACAGTCCCCGGGGAATTTTGATGTATGACCTGCAGCAAAACGGGGCCAGTTACACAGCAACCGGACGAAAAACCGTGCTTGAATCGTCGGATCTGAATTTTCGACCGGTGGACCTTGTCGTTGGACCGGACGGCGCACTTTACGTGGCGGACTGGCACAATAAGTTGATCGATCACATGAACAATCACATACGACATCCGGATCGGGACAAAGATCATGGACGGATTTACCGAATCACGCACGAAAGTGGATCTCCATCACCCAAACGAGACCTGACGGAGAAATCCATCCCGGAACTCCTTGAATTGCTAAAACATCCGGTAAATTCCGTGCGGGCTCGCACACGGGTGGAACTGGACCGTCGCAATCGGGAAGCGGTAAGCAGTGCGGTGAATCAATGGATGAATTCTCTGGATCCGGACGGAACGAACTACGAACATCACATGCTCGAAGCGCTCTGGATGCATCAGTGGCTTCATGCCCCGAACAAACAATTGCTAAACCGCGTTCTTCAGTTTGATGAGCCCCGCGCCCGTGCCGCTGCCGTTCGGGTATTGACGGACTGGCGTGATGAAATCGATCAACCCCTCGATTTTCTTCAGGAAGCAGCAAATGATCCCTCCGCACTCGTTCGTCTTGAGGCCGTCAGGGCATTAAGCTTTTTTCCGTCGGAGCGCTCCCGCCGGATTGCCGAATCCGTACGTCAGAACGAGATGGATAAATACCTGAAATATGCCCTTAAGGAAACGCTTCGGGTATTTGAAGACCGGTAAGCTACAAACCATAGCTCCCCGGGAACGGTATGGTCGTCGTTTGGAACATAAGACGACCATCGGGAGATGACCTGAAACCGCCCGCTGACAAGATAAAGAAAAACTTCCACGAAGGGCGCGGTCGCACTTACAAATCAAAAATGACCCGTCCCTTCCATCCGTTCTCGGATTCCCGGACCGATAGATCGTGGTAGGTCACTCCTTTGATTTCCGTCTGTGGATGATGACGTGATAAGTCGTACGACTCCCCGTGAACCACGGCGGTTAATCCGTTATCCTCGGTTACCTGTTTCATTTCAACGGACGCGGGAACGAATTTATCGCGGTCGTATCGGGTGAGCAGTTCACGAAGCCATTCCACAAGCAGGAGGTCAAGCGGAGAAGGCTCCAGGGTAATGGAGCGTTCGTCCTGTTCCCTCACATCTGTGAAACCAAGTACGTTCATCATGCCCCGGAACGCGTCGTGAAACAGTTCTTCCAGGGAGTCGGCCCGGAGGTCGAGTCCCGTGTCCGCCGTGTGATCGATGAGCTCATAGGGCATGGGTGATTCGGTTTGTGGACAGACGTTATGGATAAAGGCGGTTTAGTTGACGGGGAAACGGGATGGTTTCCCGTACGTGATGCGTGCCGCAGAGCCAGGCCACCGTTCGTTCGAGACCGAGCCCGAATCCCCCGTGCGGGACCGATCCGTACCGTCTTAGATCCAGATACCATTCGAACGCTTCACGGGGCAGGTCGTGTTCGTTGATTTTTTCGTCCAGTGCCTCCAGATCGTCCTCCCGCTGTCCGCCCCCGATGATTTCTCCGACGCCTTCCGGGGCGATCATGTCGACGCACAGGGCCACTTCCGGCCGTTCCGGGTCCGGTTTCATGTAGAAGGCTTTGCTTTCCATGGGGAATCGATGGATGAGTACCGGTTTGTCATACCGTTCCGAAAGGGCCGTCTCCTCGGGGGAACCGAAGTCCTCTCCCCAGTCCATGTCGAATCCTTCGTCGTTCAGCCACTCGACCGCTTCCGTGTAACTGATTCGGGGGAACGGTGGCGTGATCCGTTCAAGGTCGGACACGTCCCGGTCCAGGCGATCCAGTTCCTGATCGGCCCGGTCGATGGTGGTCTGTACGATCTCACTGACGAACTCCTCCGCAAGCTCCATCACGTCCACAAGGTCCGCGTACGCCACTTCCGGTTCGACCATCCAGAACTCCGTGAGATGACGGCGCGTGTCGGACTTTTCCGCCCGGAAGGTGGGGCCGAAGACGTAGCATTGTCCGAAAGCAAGTGCGCCGGCTTCCCCGTATAGCTGTCCGCTCTGTGACAGAAACGCTGACTCCTCAAAGTAATCGACTTCGAACAGGGTCGTTGTCCCTTCACAGGCGGCCGGGGTGAGAATGGGGGCGTCCATCATGACAAATTCCCGGTTGTCGAAAAATTCACGAATGGCACGTATTAACTGCCAGCGGACGCGAAGCTGGGCATTCTGTTTTTCGGACCGCAGCCAGAGGTGCCGGTGGTTCATCAGAAAGTCCACCCCGTGCTCTTTTGGCGTAATGGGATACTGTTCCTCCGGTTCGTGCACGACTTCCAGGTCTTTGAGCGAAAGTTCGACCCCCCCGGGAGCGCGTTCGTCCTCGCTGACGTCGCCGCGGACAATCACCGACGTTTCCTGGGGAAGCGAATCCGCCTGTTCGAACACGTCTTCGTCCACCTCCCCTTCCTTCGAAATGCACTGAACGATGCCGGTGCCGTCACGGATTAGGGTAAAATTTATTTTTCCGCTCGATCGCGTGTTGTAGATCCATCCCTTGATTTCGACGGATTCACCCGTGTGCGAGGAGAGGTTCGAAATCGAAACCGTTTGCGTCACGATGACCTCCTTTTCTGCCTACCGCTTCGAATGTTAACCACCATGAAATACGCGCATATTCCGACGTTCACGTGGATTATATTTCATCGATACCGTTCAATAAAGCGGTTCAAATCGAGGTGAATGTATTTAGAAGAACAGATGGTTATGCTACAATAAAAGACGTTTCGTATGAACTGAACCAGGCGCTGGAGGTAGCGGAACGTATGCTCTCCGATCGTGATTACATGAGACGTTCGCCGGACCCGGGTCACCGGTCGTTTCGTTTGACCGGTAATAAATTATTGATGGTCGTGCTGGTCGGGATCTATTTTTTTCAGCTTTTCTTCAACACGGCCACGGGCATCGCCCTTTCGGAATACGCCGGACTCAAGCCGTTTCGGGTCGTCAACGATTTCTGGTTCTGGCAGCCGTTTGTGTACCAGTTCTTTCAGGCCACGGGACAGGGGGCGCGGCAACTGCTGGAATTTGTGTTTGTCCTGATCGGGCTGTTTTTTTTCGGGCCCATTGTTGAATCAAGGTGGGGCCGGAAGAAGCACATCCTGCTTTTCTGCGCTGCGGGGGCGGTTGCGGGTCTTATTTACACGCCGCTTGCATATGTTTTTCGCCATCAGAGCAATCTGCTCATCGGTGCCGTTCCTTCGGTCATGGCAATCATGGTCATGGCCGCGATGCTACGTCCGAATCTGCCCGTCCTGCTCTTCTTCGTTCTACCGGTAAAAATGAAGTACATGATCCTGGTGTTCGTCGGGCTTGATCTGTTTATACTTTTGCAGAATCCGGGAAGCGCGGGGATCGCACTTGCAGTTCCTCATTTAACAGGGGCGGCTACCGGTTTCCTGTACATGCTGTATCACCGGCCGATCGATCGGTTTTTCGAACAACTGGAACCGGAGGGATCCGGTTCGTCCGGACGTTCAAGGAGATCTCGTAGGACTCGTGGCCGTCAGGACAGTCCGTACAGTGACGAGGTGAACGAGATACTGGATAAGATCAACCGGGAGGGCATCAACAGTCTGACCCCGGACGAACGGAAGTTACTGGAAAAGGCAAGCGATCAACTGAAAGAGGACGACCGATATGAGTCCTTCGAATAAGGTTCTGATCCGGAAAGTCGCCGTTGTGCTGGCTCCCGCCTTTTTATTTTTGCTTTTTCTCTACCTGTTCCTCCCGTATGCCCGAAAGCATTACGTACAGCTTTCGTGGGATATGACGGCGGTAGAACACGAGAACATCGTGGTATATGCTCCGAATAGGTCGCTGGCAGAGCATGTTCGAAAAACCTTTACGGAGTTCCGAACTGTTTTTTTGAGGGAATACCGGGGAACACTTGACCCGGATAGAAAACCGCTCCGCATTCACGTTTTTGAGGACGGAGATCAGCTGTCCGAGTATTACAGTCAAAAGAAAAACCGGAAACTGCCGAATAACTCCGGGTACTACGATCCGACCGATCAGGCGATTGCGCTGGAACTCGTGAGCAAACCGGTTCTTGATCGAGCGATTCGGCACGAAGCGGTGCACTATTTGATGGATATGGCGGGATCGTCAACCGAATGGTCGACCTGGTTGAGCGAAGGGCTGGCAAGTGTCTACCAGCATTATGAAATAACAACCGGCCGGGATGGGACATTACAGTGGCGGTTAACTCCGAAAGAGCGACGAATGATTCTGGATCCATACGGGAATGGAGTGGATATGCCCCGCTCCATAGAGGATTTTTTGAGGGTGAACGAAAAAAACTTCCGCCATCATAACAACAGGGCGTTTTACCGGCAGGCCCGGTTGTTCGTGTATTTCCTGCTGAACGAATATCCGTCGTCGTTCTGGGAGTACGTCGAATACGAACGACAGAATGGACCGGGGCGGGTGGAGGACTTCAGGCGTGTTGTTGGAGCGCCGGATCGACTGGAGCGCGAACTGAAGAGATGGGTGCGCAACAGGAAGAGTGAAGACAAATCCGGATAAATTTTGCCATTCAGCTCTTCGGCGTGCGGAGCGAGGCAGGGAGGTTGTGGTGAACCTGACCGTTCGAAGCCCTGTTTTATATGAACTGTGAGGATTGGGAGTTATGACACGTTTTCTATTGCTCCAGGGAACCGATTTCTCTCCCGGGACAATACACGTCGAAGGGGGATTCTACAGGTTGACCGGACGGTAAAGGGAACATCGAACGCTTTAATTTTCTTTGATTTTTTGAAATTTAGCTCCGGTCCCTGTACGCTATTGTTCCTGAGAAGAAAGTACAATGTTGTTCTTGACGAAGACTGTACCGGGGCATTAGCTCAGCAGGGAGAGCGCTACAATGGCATTGTAGAGGTCGTGGGTTCGAATCCCACATGCTCCATTTCCCCCTTCAAGACGTGTGATTAGATCGGAATCGGGAGACGCTGATTAGCGGTTTCACTCCACATACCGGTGGATACTTTCCCTTCACGCTTCCTTCTTTCATTCCCGTTCCACGGGACGCTTCCCGTATTCGTCGCAAACGTAATTTTCCTGAGTTGTGTTTGTCGGATACACCCTTGAAAGAGAACCCCAAGGGAAGTTACTGGCGATTACGAATCGGCACAAAAAGGAGAAGGCGGTCAACGGCGTACCATAATTCAGGGGAGGGGTTACTACGTTGCGTCCGTCGAAAGAAAGAGGTGTGGAGCGAGGGCGACGGGATTCGAACCCGCAACCACCGGATCGACAATCCGGGACTCTGG
>CAYXQY010000083.1:0-15608 GCA_964466525.1 uncultured Planctomycetia bacterium | reverse complement strand
CGAGAGCAAAGATCGTGCCCGGGTCCCACAGCGCAAGTCCGATGCCGAGCAGGGCAAACAGGGCGATCAGTCCACGGCCGATCAGCACCAGCTGCCGGCGGTCCAGGGACCAATACGTTTCTATGCAGCGGGTGATGTCCGAGGACGCCACCAGGATCATCGAGTCCGTCGTGGAAATGATCGCGCTGATGATCCCGGCCAGTAGCAATCCGGCGAGCACCGGATGAAACTGTTCGCGAAGGAGAAGCATCGCCACGTTTTCCGCGTTTTCCACCTGTTCAAACACCACACGGCCGCTGATTCCAATAAGAAGCGGAAGCGTCATGCGGATGGTCTGAATCACCGTGGCCACGACCCAGGCCGGCACGAGCAACCGCTCGGAACGAATCGCCTGAAACCGCATCAATGAATGGGGCTGGCCGATAACGGCAAATGCAAAGGTGAGCCAGGCCGCGATGTTCATCAGAAGTTCGTATCCGGACGCTCCCCCGGACAGGGTGAGTAGCGTCGGGTCAATTGACTCGACTTCGGTCAGGAACGCCGTCCACCCACCGATTTCCGAAATGGCAACGGCCGGAATGGCCAGACAGGCAAACACGATCAGAAGCACCTGAATCACGTCCGTCCAGACCGATGCCCGAAACCCCCCCATGACCGTGTACAGTGCGAACAGGAGGCCTCCGGCAAATACCCCCATCGTGTAATCAAGCTGTATACCCGTTTCCATCGCACCTCCCACCGCTTTTAGCTGTGTGCCAACGTAGGTTCCGAAAAAGATTACGACGGCACTCAGTCCAACCAGACGAATCAGACCGGCGGCGATGGGGTGACGGACGGAACGGGCGATGTGATCGTTCACGGTAATGGACCCGCACTGTTCGGATTGGTGCCTGAAACGAGCCCCCATGCCCAGGTACAGGACGGCAACCATCAGTACAAAGAAGACCGAGAAAAACAGCCCGTTCAAGCCGGTATGAAATCCGACCCCCACCCACGCGAAAAACGTCCAGCCGCTGGCGACGGACGCTGCCTCCGACAGCGCCATCGGAACAAATCCCAGGTCCCGGTCCGCCAGCATGTATCCCACGAGATCGTTCGTTTCACGCGTAACATAGAAATACGCCCCGATGCCAAGTAGAAGAACGAGGTAGGTAAAAAATGTAAGGTGTAGCATCTTCCGTCCAGTCGGGCGGGTCTATTCGAGTTCGTTTCGCCGGGAGGGTTCTTAATCCAGCGGAGAGGGCCAGCTGGGGGAGGGTTCGTGCTGGTCAATGAACAGCTGCTGAAACCTTGCAACCCGTTCCGCGTGTTTGTCGGACACGTCGTTTGACTCCTCCGGGTTCTGTTTCAGGTGATAGAGTTCAATATCCTCGTCCACGTCGTTCCGCACGGCTTTCCAGTGCCCCAGCCGTGCCGCCTGTTGAAATCCTCCTCTCTGGTACTCCCAGTACATCGGTCGGTTTCGAAGTTCTCCCTGGTTCTGGCCAAGCAACGCCGGCACAATACTCGTTCCGTCCACGTTTTCGGGGACCTGATCGGACACCCCGGCGAACTCAGCAGCGGTTGGAAGGACGTCCGGAAAATACCAGGGCAACGTGCTGGTTTTGTTCTGCGGAACGTGACCGGGCCAGGAGACGACCATCGGAATTCGAATTCCCCCTTCATAAAGCTTCCGCTTGTGACCTCTGAACGTGCCGTTGCTATTGAGGGGTTTGTCAAGAAACGGTGTGTTGGGTCCATTGTCCGAGGTCACGAAAACGATGGTGTTGTCTCGTAATCCCAGCGTTTCAAGTCGGGAAATAACGGTGCCGACTGAATGGTCAAACCGTGTTACCATGCCCGCGTAATTTCGTTCTCGTTTCGACCAATCCTTATCCCTGTACGGATCGTACGCCGGATCGTCGTGGGGGATGGTATAGTTCGAGTGCGGAAGGGTGTAACCGAGGTACAGGAAAAATGGTTTATCCTGGTGATCTTCCATGAACTTCAGGGAACGTTTCTCAATCGGATAGTGACTGTAGGTTCCGTCCTCGAGCTCAACCTTCGATCGGTTGGACCACAGGTGCGACGTGTAATAGGTATGGGCCCGACGCTGGTTGAGATAACCGAACCATTCATCGAATCCCTGGTTCAGGGGATGTCCTGTCGTTTCCGGTTCGCCGAGTCCCCACTTCCCGAAGGCACCGGTGGTGTATCCAGCTGTTTTCAGGACCTCGGCGATCGTGACATCATCGTCGTTAAGTGGAACGCGACCGCTGGCCCCTCCGAGTCCCTTCACTCCCTGTTTTCCTCCCGCATTGTCACGCACCGTGGTGTGTCCGGTATGCTGTCCCGTCATCAGGGTCGAACGGGCTGGTGCACACACCGTGGCCCCGGCGTATGCGTGAGTGAATTTCATCCCCTCCCGCGCGAGTTGATCGATGTTGGGCGTATGAATGGCTTCTGAACCAAAACAGCCGAAATCACCGTATCCCGCATCGTCTGCCATAATGAAAATAATGTTGGGCTTCTCCGGGGCGGCGTCAGCGGTCCAGCCTGCCGTGAGTACAATAAATAGAACAACAAGCGATTGGATCAGGGGATAATTTTTCATGAGGCATTCCCGGTGACTTCTTTGTTGAGTTGACAGATCGATGTATAGGACGAGATAATGCATTATATTGAGAGGGGGACGTGTTTCAATATACAAAGCGGCTGGATGGGCCTCGTCCGATCATCGGAAAAAGAGGGGACCTGTGCGGAATATAGGGGAGATATGCAACTCCGGTCGGTCGTTATGACGTAGCGACGTTTGAAAAATGCTGCTCTCGTGTTTAACTTTTATCAGTTGAAGGATCGATATATATTAATTGGGTCAGGAGAGTGCTGAAAAACCCATTCATCAATCCGTTCACAATCTGGTACGCAGTGCGGCGTGATTTCGTAAGCAATGCCGTCAGTGCGTTGCTGAGGAAATCAGGTCGAGCTGAGGTGCGATTGGGACGTGTTACGTAGGAAGGCAACGAGTTGCAGGCAATAGAAGCTGGCATTACATTCTCGCCGTTGTTCCTTTGACCTCGTCTTCGGCGAACTGTGCGCTCTTTCGCACAATTCGTTTTGCTGACGCTGGGTGGGTTTTTCGACAGTCTCCTGTGAACGAACTGAAAAACAAGAATCATCATCGAATTTTTCTCTATTTTTGGCACTTTAAACAGGTGAAGGTGGTATGAATCAACTTACCTCGAAAAAGACATCCCTGGTTGGCGGATCGCACTTGTTTGTTGCTCTTCTTGCTATTTTGCTCGTAATACCGGTACATGGGCAGGACGACCAATCCGGGGATCAAAATGAAAAGATGGGCTCCTCAATGGCCACACTGGATGGGCTGTCGGATGATCAATCCAACGACCTGTACGAAAGCCTGGTTCAACGGGCGCGGTTTGAGCTTGGGTATCGGTCCACGGGGGAAACCCCCCCTTCCGATACGGAGTCCCTGACAGCTTACGAATTCCTGGAACGGGACCACTCGGAGACGGAACACCGGGAATTATTGATCGGGCTGAAACGCTACCCGACAAGGGCTAACGAGTTGATTCTCCGCGGTCGGCGGACGGTGGAGGGGAAGGAGCAGAGCGGCAACCCCGATCTGCTGACCCTGCAGAACCTTCAGGCCGAAATCAAAAAACAACTCACGAACCAGGACAAAAAGTATCGCCCGACTGAACTTGAGGTTGAATTTTACCAGCTGACGAACATCCTGCCGGATCAGGCCCTGAACGTTCTGCAGTCACTGGGGTACAACACCAGCAAACCGTCCGGGAACGAACCGATTCCGTACAGCAATTTGCCGGTCGTGTATCCGGCTCCCGACCAGAAACAGCCTAATGTGGTGGGTAAGAATCAGAGTGAGCTGGGCAGTCCCACGCAGTCCGCTCCGCACAATCGGCTTATCTTCCTGCATCATTCATCGCAGGGGGAACAGATTCTTCAGTTGAAACGAATGCTTCGTAATAAAGTGGATGTGCCCTCCCGACAGGTGCTCATTGAGTCCATGGTGGTGGAACTCACGGAGCAGGGACGACGGGAACTGGGGATCGAGTGGGAGGGAGCAAACGATGAGTTCGACGTGGAAGGTACGTTTCAAACAAACCCAACCACCGGAGACACCCCGCTTACGATATCACATGATGTGTTCACGAGTTCAGTGAGCATGAATAAGTTCCAGGCGAATCTCCGTGCCCTGATCAAGGACGATGAGGCACAGGTGCTGTCCTCCCCGTCCGTCCTGACGTTGAACAATACGCAGGCCAGTATTGAGGTGGTGGAGGAAGTGCCCGTGTTCAATACGGTGTTCGGGGGAAACCTTCCTAACAACGTCGTTGAATTTAACGTCAAATTTAAGGAGGTGGGCATCACACTGAACATCAAACCCCGGATCAGCAAGGACAGCGACACGGTGGCCATGCAGATCCAGGGGGAGGTGAGTGAAGCTCCTCGAAGTGAGTTTATCGAAATCGGCGGCGATCCCGTCGCGCCGCTCATCGACCGGCGTCGCGTACAGACCATTGCTCGTGTGGATAACAATACGCCCTTCATCATCGGGGGGCTGATTCGTCGACGTAAGAGCGAGACCGTGGATCGCGTACCGCTGCTTTCGGAGATTCCCGTTATCCACCCTTTATTCAAGGTGCGTGAAAAAATCAACGAGCGGCGGGAGGCGATCATTGTGCTGAATCCACGGGTGATTTCGCCCGAGGGGACCAAGCGTCCCATTAAGCCTAAGGACTCGAAACGGTTCGATTTTCTGGATAACAAGCTGTTCCGAAATACCTATCGTCTGAAATCCGGCGATGTTTTCGACATGGCCTTCATCGAACAAAACGAGGAGATTCAGCGACTTATGCGTCGTGCGAAGGGCTTCCTGGAAAAGAACCCGGATTATCGCGGCAAGCCACCGTTCGATACGCTGGAGATGAATCGGATTCCCGGGGAGAAGGCGGTGATCGTGCGTATGCTGTATGAAATCGCCAAGAAGCTTAACTTAACCGAACGTGTTAAACTCGGAAACCTGATCTATTTCGAGCGGGACGAAGAGGAACCCTCCGGGTTTGACGTGACCTTTCTGGAAGGGAAACTGCAGAACGCCGGTATACTGAACCGGTCCGGCAAGTACCGTGATCGTTCGTATCCGCGAAACATGGTCGTTCTTGAATACGACTTACAGCCGGAAGGAGACATCCAGCAAATTTCCAATACGCCGGTTGCGGAGGCGTACGTAAAAGAGGTATCAAGTCGGGACGAAGCGAAGCAGGTTTTGCTGGACGGGAATAAGCTCGATGGCTACGAGCGCCCGGCAACGAAATTTATTCTCGACTCGAAGGATGACCTGACCCGGCTGAAAGCCGCGATCCTGGTCCGTGAAATTATCGCCGTTAACGACCTGGACATGCGCCTGGATGAATTTCGGGTGGGACGTAAAATTATGATACCTGAAATCGAAGAGGATCGCATCATGTTAATAGATGATGCTGTCTCCGAACATTTCTTCGAGTCCGAGTATTACTATAAGGCACTCAAGGATAAACTCCGTCAATATAGTGAGGGACTCCGTGAGATTCTTAACGAACGGAAATAACCGATGGTTTGTGTTTCTGCTGGTTTTGCTCACATCTGGAGGTTTGATTGCGTGTACGGGTACTGCCAATAACGATCAGCGCAACCTGTCCTCCCCGGAGCAGGATCAGGACGGCAACGAGACGTCGGAAATGGATCTCCCCCCCCATCATTTTATCCGGGAGGGCATGGACGTCGAACGCGTGAGGTCCCTGGTTGGGGAACCCGATCGCAAAGAGCAGCATTCGGATCGACCGGATGAGTGGTACTATCCGTTCGGTATTTTGATGATTGAAGAGGGAAAAGTGCAGTACAAGTATCCGCCCTCCCGCAGTGAAAAGCGGGCAACGGGCGAAGGACTGGAAACGAAGCGATAAGTCGTGCAAAATAAAAATTAATTTCACTGGCATAATATATCCGTTCTTCCCAAATTCATTGTACGGTGAACTTTCGTGACCGAAGTCTCTGCGTCCCTGAAAAAAGATCAACGTTCGTCCACGCAGGAAGAGGAGATGGGGGAGGAACATCTTTCTGTGAGCGAAGAGGACGAGAAGAGCTGGTCGTTGATGCGGTATTTCTATGTATATAGCGGGACGCTGGCGCTTCTGACGGTGCTCTGCGCGGTCCTGTCCTGTTTGAATCTTTCCCTGCCCTATATCCTGAAGCTGATCATTGACGACATCCTGCCCCAGAAGCAACTCACGTACCTTGCCTACGCCCTCTGTGCCGTTCTTGTGGTTCTCACCCTAAAAAACCTCACCTATTATCAGACGAAGATTCGCATCACGTGGCTGGGGGAACAGATTGCGCTGGACGTCCGGGAACAGCTATTCCAGCACCTTCATCAACTGTCCATCGGTTATTTCGAAAACAACAAGCCGGGCAAACTGTCCTCCCGACTCATGCAGGACGTGAACTGTCTCAAATCATTCATCAAGGATCAGATGATGAAATTCATGATGAATGTGCTGATCGTCCTGGTGTCGTTCAGTATCATGTTCTGGCTGCACATGCGACTTGCCGTCGTGGCGCTGATGGTCCTGCCTCTGCACTGGCTCGTCCATCGGATTTATCAACGTTCCATCAAGAAACACGCACGTAAAGCACAGAATGCCATGGGTTCGGTTACAGGGGATGTGGTCGAACAGTTTTCCGGGGTTCAGGAAGTGAAGTCGTCCAGGGCGGAGAAGGAGGAGGAGAAAAAATTTAAATCGGCCATGCGCAAGGGAATGTCGGCCAAGATTGAGGAGAAAAAACAGTACCTGCGGCAGAAGATTTTCGCCGATGGACTTGTCGGGTTCGGTCAGCTGCTGGTCATCGGTTTTGCCGCGTATGCAATTATCAATGGAACCATGAAGGTTGGAACCTTTATCGCGTTTTACGGATACACCGGAATGCTGTATCCAAAAACCCTGAAACTGATCAGTCAGGCCGGGAAGTTTTCGTCGGTCACGGCTTCCGTCGATCGGATCTCCGAAATCATGAACAAGGAACCGGAAGTTCAGGTTTGGTCAACTGCACTTCCACGGGATATTCAGGAGGGAAAAGTGGAGTTCCGGGATGTCTCGTTCTCCTTTGAACATGAACAGGTCCTTTCGAATTTTAGCTTTACGGTACACCCGGGGGAGCGCGTACTTGTGACCGGTGTAAGCGGGTCCGGGAAAAGTACGCTTCTGAACCTGATTCCACGGTTTTACGATCTGGATTCAGGACAGATACGAATTGACAATATAGATGTGCGGGAATACACGCTGGGAGCGCTCCGGGAACAGATCGGAATTGTCTTCCAGGATGGATTTTTATTTAACTCGTCCGTGCGGGAAAACATTCAGTACGCCAAGCCCGACGCCACGTACAAAGAAATCATTAAAGCCTGTCAGTTGGCAAAAGCCCATCACTTTATCACGGAACTTCCGGACGGGTACCGGACCGTCATCGGGGAGGAAGGAGTGCACCTTTCCGGCGGGGAAGAACAGCGGTTGATCCTCGCTCGGACAATCCTGAAGGAGCCGAAAATACTGATTCTTGACGAAGCGCTGACCACCCTCGATCGGGACTCCCGGCGGGAAGTCGCCGGAAACCTGCTGAGCCTCATGGAAAATCGGACCGTTTTCGCGGTCACACACGATCCGTCCGTGTTCGGTGAATTCGACCATGAAATCTGCCTGAAGAAGAATCAGAAACCCGAGGTTTCTAAGGTCGCTGTGGGTTCCCACTGATCGACCAATGAGGCGTTTTCAAATCGGCCCCACCTCAATATTCCAGAGCAGGCGTAAATCTCCCTCGTCGAATCTCCAACCCGGGACTTTTGTGTCGTTCGAAACAGAAGTGGGGCTCCTCCTGCACCCCGTTACGGGAAGGAGCAGGACGGAAAAGGGTTCTCCTTTCTCATCGGGTGCGAGGATGTTTGGGTTTTTGCTTGTTGTTCAGAAGGAGCCCTCCAGTTCCAGTGTGAGCTGGTGGTCGGGAGCGGCGTCCGACAGCCCCCGGCCGAAACTCGACGTGACCTCAATCCATTCGACAGGGGTCAACTCGGCGCCGATGCCGGCGGTGTGAGTTGCGGTGCCCGAATCATGGAGGGGCCGGGTTCCGTACAGTTCGATAAACAGCTCCGTGGAAGGGTGCGTCTCGTGAAGTAAAGCGGCTGCGTATGCCCCTTCTGCGATGGTTCGAGTATCATGCTCAGCCATTTCAGTGGTCCACTCCACGCCCGCGTGAGATTCGACGGTAAAATTCCCCCCGGGCGTCAGGGATAGCACACCGAGGACCGCCGGATCAAACCGGTTGCCCGAGATCTGGTCGTTTCCAACCGGCAGGCTACTGCTCAAAAGGAGTGCCGTACGGGGAGTGTACGGCGTGTTCTCCGTAAGGAGCTGTTTCAGTTCGATTTCCCCGTCTCCTGTTCCCTGATTCTGTACGGTATCGTCGATCTCTTCCAACTGATAGCCGGACCATTCCACGGATAGCTCGGTCTGTTCGCGGATGCCGGCGTCCACGGAGAGGATAGGTGTCTCCATGGTTTCGGTGGTTTGTTCATCCCATTCAACGGTGTACTCCGCGGATATTTCAAACTCAATCCGGCCCTCGGGGGTGATGTCGGTGTCCTCTGTTTCCTGTGCGGACACAGGACGAGAAACGAGGCAGGAGAGCAGCGAAAGAAGAATCGATACAGCAAGGGGGTGGGGGGAACCGTCCAGAATGAGCACCGGCCTGACCAAAAGCACGGACAACGAAGAGTATTCGTGACTAAATTAATTATTAGGCATTCCTAATTTATACGGTGTTTTCCGATTTTTCAACAGTCCGATGTCCCGTATCATGCGGTTGAAGATCGAACGGACCGGGTTGTTACCCGGACGGATGAAACACGGTTCCCTGGAAAAGAATCGTACCGGTTTCACGGTCACGTATGACGAAAAAAAACGGTCGATTCACCGTAACCGACGGGGGAAGGGACGTTACCCCGATCACACCGGTTGCTCCGGCGGCTTCGGTTCCTTCTTCGTTGACAGTAATGGTCGACTTATGCAAAATACGGAGCGATTCGATTGTTCCTATGCCCATTCGATCGAGGTTGACCCCCTGAACCGGGAACCCCAGTTTCTGGAGCGTCGATGAGAGGGAGATCGTCCCGGACGTCAGGTCAAACCGGGGAAATCCCAGCCGAAGACGCGTTTTTTCAGTACCCAGTTGTTCAAACCAGGAGGACCAGCGCCGGTTTGACGCCGTGTACACGTCCTGAAAAAAGGAAACCGGATCCTGTTGCCGGTCCGGGAGGAACACGGTCATCGCGAATCGCTCCTCCGAACCGTAAGGCAGCCGCACGGCGGTTCCTCCAATGTCCAGGGAAATCCGTGCATAGGAGCCGGTGCGATGCATCATCGGCACGTCCGTCGTCTTCCCGTTTGCAAGATGAAATGGTTCCTCCCGCGTGTTTTCTCGATCAAATGGTGCGTTCCAGTCCCCCTGAAAATGCACGGCGTTGAGCAATATGAACAGGGCCCGACGCAGGTCCGCGGGCGTCACCAGCCGGTCGATCATGCCGTTCGTCTGTTCGTGAACCCACCGGTTGACCTCCGAGGCGTCACGGCCCGGTTCACCGCTCAACGCGGATACACGAGCGCCGAAGTGCTCATGGAGGATCTGTTTGTATGAATCCGATACGGAGGCGTCCGGCGCCACGTGGAGCGCGTTGGCCACGTTCATCCGGATGCCATCGGATACGTCGATGAGGGTGTCAAGAAGCCGACCGTATCGCTCAGGGAACTGCTTTCCCGCTGGTCCCGGAAGTTTGAGGGCCCGCCTCATCTTCTCCCGGTCCGTCTGCCCCGCTCCGGCGTATGTCATTGCGAGTGCGGTGTATACGGACACTGGACAGATGACCTGGTTGCTTTCCGGGTCTCCCGACCGGACCAGTTCCCGGTAAAGATGGCGTGAAAATTCGTTCATTCCTGAACGAATGTCACGAGGTTCGTCGGTGGGTTCGGATTGGCTGGAGCCGGAAGGAACCTGGGACGTGGCACAGTTCGTCAAAAATAACATCACCATGATCATTGACAGGACGACGAAGGGAACACGGATGTAAATCGGGAACGGAATCGGATTTATATTCTGTTTTATGTGGGTCATTGAGTCGTTTCCCGGAAGTGTGAAACCTTCTGGATGTGACGGATGTTTTGAGAACTCACATTACGTTAGACGATCCATGATAACAAAAAGTTCCATCCTTCTTGAGACCTCGATTTATCCTACATCCTTGATGAACCCCTTCATTCACCGGCATAAATTGTCCGCAGATAAGTACTTCATGAACGGGCAGCAGGAGACGTCACGTATTTCTCCTGGACCTATCCCGAGGAGGGGAAAAGAACGCGGACGTGACGAACGTTCCGTCATTTGATCTTTCGAAGTTTACTTCCTCAAAATTTTTGCAGCCGTCTCGTTTACGAAGAACTCCGTTTGTGGATTTCCTGCGTTATTGTGTCAAACGGGTGATGACTTCTGTCCATGTGAATTAGTCGCGTAGGAAATTTATAATGATCTGTCATTTCAGTGGTTAAATCGCATCACGAGTGGGGTATACGTCGGTGTCAGAAGATCAAGGATTTCTTATAGCGGGATCTCAGCAGGTTTCCGGCCTGCTCGGTCGGCTGGCTCGATCGATCCTGGCCGCAACGGACGGAAAGCTGTACCTCGTCGGAGTCCGTCGCAGGGGTGTGCCGTTGATGGAACGAATCATGGAGCACATGGAGCAGAATACCGACCGAACCGTATCATCCGGAGAGCTCGTCCTGAAACGATACGCGGATGACCTGTCCGTCCTTCACGATCAACCGGAGCTCAAGGAGGATCCGGAGCTGCAGGTGGACGGAAAATCAGTGGTGGTTGTCGATGACGTTCTGTACACCGGACGAACCATGTGGAAAGCGGTCAATATTGTACGTGAAATGGGAGCGACCCGGGTCAGGACGGCCAGCCTCTGTTCCCGGGGCAATAATGAGGTGCCGGTGGAAGGACAGTTCGTCGGACTGCATCTCGACGTCTGCGAAGAAAACGTCATAAAGGTACATGTTCCTCCGTACGAAGAGTCGACGGGTATCGTGCTGTTTCACGAGGAGGATGTATCGGCGTAACGGAAGAAGCGTCGGTCTGTCAGTTTCTTCTTCTCGGAGGTTCCGGCCATCGTTCCGTGTGCCGCTTGCGAAAATGGCCGGAAGGCGTCCTGTGAATGAACAGCGCTTCGACGTCCTGCATTGATTTGAGCAGTTCCCGGGCGTTTGATTCACCCAGCACGAAGCAGGCCGTGGCCAACCCATCCGCCTTCAGGGCGGTCGGTGCGAGTACGGAAACGCTTGTTAGCGTGGTTTCAACCGGGGCACCCGTATCCGGATCCAGAATGTGAGGTTGCTTCTCTCCATCAACGGTGATAAAGCGGTGGTAATCGCCGCTGGTGGCAACGGCTCGGTCGTTCAACTGCAGGATACGTCGTGACCCGTTCTCTTCCGTTTGATCCGAAGAAGGGGTTCGTATCACAATTTTCCAGGTGTCGTCGCCTGCAGGGGAGCCCCTGGTGCGGAGGTCCCCTCCGATATTGATTTTATAGCGTTCGATATGCTGTTCGTTTAACAAGGACGCCACGCGATCAATAACGTAACCTTTCGCCGTTGCGGAAAAATTCAGGCGGAGGGCCGGGTGGGATTTGGACAGTGCGGGTGGATCGTTGTGGATGGTTAATTTTTCTATGCCTGTCCCGTTCAGCACCTTCTCCAGCTCCGTGCGGTCGATGGGTCGTTTGTGCTCGAAGGGGCCAAAGCCCCACATGTTGATCGGTCGTCCGAGTGTCGGATCCAGGGCACCGTTCGTCTTCCTGCTGAGCCGGAGGGTGTGACGAAGGACGGTTTCGGCGTGTTCGGGGAGTTCCATGAGGGTGTTCGCGTCCTGCGCGTTAAACCGGCGTACCCAGCTGTCCGGATTCCAGTTTGATAACTGTCGATCGATCCCGGTGAACAGGTCCTGAAGTTTCGACCGCACATGGTCGGAAGACGGTCCTCCGTAGTAGGTAACCGTGTACGACGTTCCCATGGTCGTTCCCGACAGGTGACGGCGAGGCGGGGGTTCCTGTGTACAGGTCAAAAGAAGGAGCAGGAGAAGTGGGGCCAGTAGTCTGACGTCGAACGGAAGGGGCGTATCAGAAGGAGGCACGTTGAACAATTCCCGGGCAAGAATGCGTTTCATTCGTCGTCTGTGCCGTTGTTCTCCGATTTTGGATCGACTCGTTTCACGCGGATAAGCACCTTGTCGATCAGTTGACGAGCCGTTGTCACGTTGGTAAGGTCGAAGTTCATCTGACCCTGATCGTCGCTGGAGGCTCCGCCGTGCGCCACCAGATCGAGCAACCTGTACTGTTTTTCCGAGGTGGGTTCAATTCTGGCCCCGTAAATGACCGAGGGCTGCCCGAGACCGGGTTTCATATAACCGTCTTCGTCCGGAGGTTTGTCGGAATGATAGAAGGAATTCGGGTCGTTCGGTGCGTTTACTTCCATGTACAGGTGAAACGTGTCACTGTTGGTCTTGAGATACTTGTTGACGGAAAAACTGTGTTCCGGGGTCGCGGAAGCCCATGAAACCTCCTCCCCCTCGGGAGAGATTCCGGTTTTCTCCGTATAACGGTGGCGCCAGATGGGCAGGACGTCCGCACGCCTCTGTGTCTGGCCGCCCCACTCGAAGGTTTCACTGAAGGCGGCGGTCTCGGACAGGAAAAGGGTTTCGATAAGGGTTCCGGTTTTGCTTTCCGTCCAGATCGCGATCTGCGGGCGCGAATCGGACATGGGTTTCGGGGATCGATCGTACCCCTCCGGGAAGAGGGAGCCCCAGTCCACTTTGATCAGGAGGGACGCTCCGCTTTCAGTCCCACGCTTGACGTCCATTCCGCCGTCCACGGGCCTGTACACGGAGTGATCGTCCGGACGAAAAATTGCCTGCCGCTGTCGGGATTCGTAGCTGAGGTTGATCAGATAGGGGACGGGCGGAAGGTTCCAGATCGCTGCGACGACGAAAACGGCCCAGAGTACAAGGACAGACAGAATCATCCGCGGGGACGTGATTGTGTGGTCCTTGTGCGTCAGCGAGCGGGCCGCTTCGGCAAAGTAATTGGGGCGGGTGGCAATGTGTAACGCGACCAGGATCAGGACGAGTGCTCCGAACACCACGTGAACGCGGGTGGTGGTCAGGGAGAACGGAACCAGGAATCGGAGAGCCCCCGTCACCAGAAGGGTCAGGAAAAAAGGAATGAGTGCGAGGTTCACGAAATGTCTCATCGATTACGAACGTTCCTGTTCTCGTATTTCAACAGTTGAGGTCATAAACCAAGAGAATACCTGACGTTTTCTACCACCTATCAAGGTTTGTTCCAGCCGTCACCCCGACCCGTGGTCCATCCGATCAGGGTGAGAGCACCTGGCCACTCAGGTCTTTCGATACGTTCGAAATCCGTAATTTCTCCTGATTCCCATCCTGCACTTCGACAAAAGCGGTATGAGGGAGACCGTAGTATTTCCCGCTCTGCCCCGTGTGCGGTGGGATCTCGACGGAGCCTTCCTCCACTGTGCGCCGGTAAATGCGGTCGGTGTGTCGGGTGGACCCGTCGGCGTCGCTCCAGCTGATGGATTCAGAGGTGGCTTCCCACGGTTCGGGAGGCTGGTACGTTCCGCGTTCATGCACGGCCAGATAAATGACCGCGGGCCGGTTCACGTGAAACGAGAAACCGGGAGCGGGTTCCTTGAAATCTCCCCGCTGTATCGTCACCTGATGAAGCTGTTTGAAGGCGTCCGGCAGGTCGTCGTATTCAAATAACCGGGAGGTGGTTCGTGGACTCCCCCCCTTGAACCCGATCAGTTCCTGGAGTTCCTGAAGGTGGTGTTTGTAGATGCCGCGCGGCGTTTCGTCGTACTGTTTACACAGAGCGGAAGCGTATCCGACGGCCACCCCCATCTGAGCACACGTCTCCATCACCCGGGGTCCGCCCAGACCAACGTGTGAACAACTAAAACAGCGGCCCGCCATCATCAGGTTGTCGATGTTCCGCGAATACAGGCTGCGAAACGGAACGTAATAATATTTCTTCTTCGGATGACGAAACATGGCATCGGCAAGGAACGATAGGTTGGACCCTTTTCGAGCACGTTGATAATGTACGTCCACGTCTCGTTTTTCCATGACCACCCGATCGTGAAAGAGACGGCAATTGATCGCGTCGTTCATGTTAAAAATATGATCGCCCATTAATCGGCGTGATTCCCGTTTTCCGATGACGTGGCCGACCCATTTCAGTTTTCGGTTGGCATGCTTGGGTTCTTCTTTGGCATTGGCAAACGCTCCGTACGTGGCGCGAAACAGATGATCCCGTACGTCTTCAGCGTCCTCCACCTGACTGATGTCGTCGTGGCTGAACTCCCAGTGCCATGTGTTGTCAATTGCCTTATGGTCTTTGGAGACGGGTTTTGCCCAGGGCACATCAGGAAAGGGGACACGTTTATTGACCTCTTCACTGTTCCAGTACAGCGTCGAACCCATGACCCAGTTGTCCGGTTCCTCCGGGCTCCACAGCTCCCCGTATTTTTCCCAGCCCTCGTCAAATTCGTGTTTTGATTCCCGGCCGTATCGGAAATCCGCTCCCGCCCAGTAGCCCACCCAGCCGTCGCCGGTGCTGTCGATGAAGTTCGGTGCGTGAAACCGGCGGCGTTTTCCGGTTTTGATCTCAATGGCATCCAGAGCGGTGATGCGGTCTCCCTCGGTCCGTGCGTCGTATACGCTGTGTTCCATGTACAGGTCCACGTGTTCGGCGTCACGCATGTTCTTCCGCCGTTTCTTCTGGGGCTCGCTGTATTTCGGTGAACCCGGTTTGTAGTCCGGTGTATTAATCTGGCTGATGATCTCGTCCGCCTTGCCACTGATACCGAGGGTGTGCAGGCGGATTTCTTCCGATGCATTTCCCCCGAGCACGGGCCGGTCCTGAATCAGCGCCACGTCAATACCCATCTCGTTGGCCGCCAGCGCGGCCCCGCAGCCGCTCAAGCCGCCTCCGGCAATGACGATGTCATACTCGAGGGTTTCGATATTTCCCGTGACGTCTCGCTTGCGCATCCGCCACTGTTTGAGCCGATCGGATTGATTCGGCGGAACGTCGTTCGGGTCCTGCGAAAAATAGATGGCGTCACACCGTCCGTCGAACCCGGTCAGGTCCTTCAGCTCCAACTGGTTCTGTTCCTGTGAAACGGACACCGTCCCGGCGGCCTGCCACCCCCAGCCCGCTTCCGTACCCAGTTCGGTGGCAAGGGGCGTTCCGTTAAACAGCAATTTAAATCGGCCGGGCGCTTTCCAGTCTCCCGGAACCCAGTCCTTTGTTCGCACCCATACGTGATAGGACCCCGGTTCCGGAAAGGAAACAGTGGTGGAAGCGTTCTCGACCGGTTCGCCCAGTCCGTGAGCGAGCAAATAACAGAACCCGAGTTCGTCGT
>CAYXQY010000082.1:14503-15896 GCA_964466525.1 uncultured Planctomycetia bacterium | reverse complement strand
CACGTTTTCGACCGCCTGTTCGTCGAACGCCGGAAAGAAACGGGCGAGGGTGTCCTGCGCAGCCGTGGTGAGCCGGTCTACCGAGTACGAGAGTTCGTCGAATGCGGCACTTTTTACGAGGGACAGGTGCTGGGGACGGGTCTTCGTCCGACGCTCGATGTGATTTCGGTGGAAGATCCAGTCGAACGAACTGTCCAGAAGGGCGAGAAACGGTTCCTCTATCAGCGGTTTGTTCAGCCAGACATTCACACAGAGTATCGGGGCCGGGTCAAAGGACTCGAGCGGTTGAAGGACGTGATGTTCGAATGATCTGTTTCCCTCCATACCGGCCAGTGGCCAGGGGGGAAGGGCCAGTATCACGGAGGAGGCGGTCCTTTCTGTCCCATCCTCCAGCATCACGCCCGTGCACCGTCCGTTTTCGAAGACGGGATGCCGTACGGCGGTACGACAGGAGAGGGTTCCGCCTTCTTCCTCGAACGCCGTCACGAGCGGGTCGATGTAAAAGGGGGTCTGACCACGGTCGGCGACCCCGATGCGTCCGGCGTCTCTGCTCGATAGAAGCCCTTCCTTGAACACGAAAATGGCCGATGCCGCGCTGACCCGTTCTGCCGGCGCGTTCAGGGTGGAGATAATAAACACGTTCCAGAACGATCGGATGGCATGATCGGATTGGCCCTGTTCCTGAAGCCAGGAGCCCATGCTTCGCCGGTCCAGTGCTTTTCGATCTTCCTCACTCATGTTCTGGATCGTAAGAAAACAGGTGGCGATCCGATATCGTTCCGCCCACGACAGGAAGGAGGCGTTCAGGAGAAGCGGCAGAAGGTGAGATGGTGCGGGCAGGAAGGAGCTTTCCCGCAGCACCTGTTGTTCGTCGCCAGGGAACTGAAACACGAGCCGAAGATGATCCTGCAGCTGTTCGTCCACCGGGCAACCCACGTCCCGGAGAAGGGAGCGAAGGGCCCGGCAGCAACCGAGGTACACGTGCTGTCCGTTATCCACCGGATCGCCCGTCTGCTTCTCCGTAAAACTGTACACACGACCGCCTGCGTGCGGCCGCTTCTCAAATATCTCAACGGCGTATCCCTGTTGCTGAAGCCGATAGCCGGCGGTGAGCCCGGCCAGTCCCGCACCGGCGATCAGCACACGGCTGTCGTTGGATCGGGCCATCGTTATATCGCGGCGGGATGGAAGAAGATGGAATCAAAAAGCACCGTGCATTTTTCCAGGAACGAGAGGTTGGGGTAGTCGACCCAGACCGAGCGGACCCCGACCAACGACGTCAAATTGCGCAAGGCGCTCAACTACGCGGTCTCCCAGGAAACCATCGTCGAGTCGGTGCTGGACGGCATCGGCCAGCCCGCCCGCGGGGTAATCGCCCCGAGCATCTACTGGT
>CAYXQY010000082.1:8756-14493 GCA_964466525.1 uncultured Planctomycetia bacterium | reverse complement strand
CAAAAAGAACTGTGCATTTTTCCAGGAACGTCAGGTTGACCGGGGCGCTGAACACGTCGTAATTCCGTCGTTTCATTTTTTTTAGCAGGGTGCGGTACAGCTGCTTGAGGATCAGCGGGCACGTGCGGCTGGAAGGGGTGAGAAGGGGAAAGAGTTTGTTCGACGCCCTGAAGAATCGTTCGGCCTGCCCCGCAATGCCCTGCAGAACGTTCGGGAGTTCCTCCGGGACGGCCCCCTGTTTCAGGTCCCGTTCGGAGATCCCTTCCGCCTTCAACTGATTCTGCGGGAGGTAAATTCGATCCCGGTCAAGGTCCTTCTTGACGTCCCGAAGAATGTTGGTTAACTGCATGGCGTAGCCGAGCTTCCGGGCGTACGCCCGTGCTCGTTCGTTGCGGTACCCGAAGACCTCGAGCACGATCAGTCCCGGACAGGACGCCACGTGGTAACAGTATTCAAGCAATTCCTGAAAGTGCTGATAGCGGGCTTTGTGCAGGTCGAGCCGAACCCCTTCCAGCAGGTCGAAGAAGTACCGGTGTGGGATGTCAAACGTCCCAACGGTGTGTCGTACGGCGGTGTACACCGGGTCGTCGTAAGGGGAATCCAGGGTGTGTAATTTTTCCTCCTCCGCGTCCAGTTGCCGTTTTTTCTGTTTCGTGGACAATTCCCCGTCCGCGATGTCGTCCCAGCGCCGGCTCAGTGCGTACACGGCACAGATGGATCGACGCCGAAAGCGGGGTAGCGAAATGAAGCCAAAGTAAAAATTCCGTGCCTCCCGCCGGGTGATCGCTTCACAGTGCCGGTATGCGTTCCGGAGCTCAGGTGTCATTGGGGTCGCATCTGCAATTGCCGATCCTGAACGTACGAAAGTTAATATAGGGAAGCAAAGGAAGAGTCTCAATTTTTCGACGGTTGCCATGTCCGTGCGGGTCGGAAAATATGTCCGTGGTAATTTTTACCTCCTGCTGATACAGTAAACAAGGCCTTACACGAATCAACGTATGATTCGGGTGCTATTAAGGCGGTCAGCTATACGTCGGGTTCAGTTCCTGCGTCCGGGACGACACGTGTAAATACTCGTGTAATTACTCACCTATTTGTGAAGAATCCGGGAGCGCCGGCATCCCTGCCGGCAAAATAAAGTAGAAACCTTCTTTCGGAACAAATAGGTGAGTAATTACAATACTCGTAACAACAATTGCAGCGTCTCAGGAGGGAAGCCCGTGAACGAATCCGTTCAACAACTCGCCCGGGAGCACTACGAAAATTTTCCCGTGGCTTCCGTGTTTCTTCCGGACGACAAGCGGGAGGACATCCGCCGTCTGTACGCATATGCCCGAACGGTGGACGACCTCGGGGACGAGGCGGAGGGGGATCGAATGCGGAAGCTGGATGCCTGGGAAAGAGATCTCCGGAGGTGCTTTGGCGAGACCCCGAAACACGAGGTGTTGAAGTCGGTTCAGGACACCATACGGACCCACGACCTTCCCCCGGAGCCGTTTCTTCGTCTGATCGAGGCCAACCGACGGGATCAACGGGTGACCCGCTACGAAACCTGGGATGCACTGCTGGACTACTGTACGTATTCGGCCAACCCGTGCGGGCGGCTGTATTTGATGGTATTCGGATATCGGGACGAGCAGCTGTTTTCACGTTCCGATTACACCTGTACCGCCCTCCAGCTCACAAATTTCTGGCAGGACGTGGGCATCGACCTCGAAAAAGACCGAATCTACATCCCACAGGAGCTCCTGGACGAATACGACATCTCCCCCTCCCACCTGTTTCGCTGGCGTGAGAAACGGGAATACCCCGACCGTTTCTTAATGGTGATGGACGAGCTGGTCCGCCGGACCACGTCTTTTTTTGCCCGGGGGGTGGACCTTGCCGGAGCCGTCCATTCGAGGCTTCGGTTCGATCTGCTGCTGTTTACACTCGGGGGAACCGCATTGCTGAAGCAGCTAAAGGCGGAACGGTATCCGGTGTTTGATAAGCGGGTGAAGTTACAGGGCCTCAATCGAATGAAGATCTTTCCGAAGGCACTGTGGTACGTGGTTTCGGGGACGTACGACGGATTAAAACGTGAAATTGTAATAAATTGACGAAGGTGCTAAAATCCGCCTGCACCATCCGGGCCTACCTCGTGAAGAACCCGGGAGACGCCGGGGCGTTCAAGGAAGAAGTTCAGTGACGTCGTGTAATCATTTTTTTACAGGATCAGCAGCGAATGACACAGGACCGTATTACGTCGCAGGAACAACTGGAGACCCTCAACTCACACTATTCCACCCCGAACTACAGCCCGCTTCCCGTCGTGATTACGGAAGGAGAGGGGATCTGGGTTCGAGATGTCGACGGGAACGAGTACATGGATATGCTCTCGTCGTACTCGGCATTGAACCAGGGCCACTGCCACCCGGAGATCGTGAAAACGATGAAGGAACAGTCGGAGCGGTTATCACTGACGTCCCGGGCTTTTATGAACGATCAGCTCGGTCTGTTCCTGAAGGACGTGTGTGAACTTACCGGTATGGATCGAACCCTGCCGATGAACTCCGGGGCAGAAGCGGTGGAAACGGCGATTAAAGGCATGCGAAAGTGGGGCCATGAGAAAAAGGGACTTCCCGAGGATCAAGGGGAGATCATCGTGGCGAACGAAAACTTTCACGGTCGGACGGTGACCATTGTCAGTTTTTCCAGCGAAGAGCTGTACCGGAAAGGATTCGGTCCGTACACCCCGGGGTTCAAACTTGTGGACTTCAATGACGTGGGGGCGCTCGAGGAGGCGATAACGGATGAGACGATCGGATTTCTCGTGGAACCGATGCAGGGCGAAGCGGGCATCCGGATTCCGGATGACGGCTACCTGAGTGCGGTGGAGGAGATCTGTGAGGACCATGACATCCTGCTCGCCTTCGACGAAATTCAGACCGGCCTGGGACGTACGGGCGAGATGTTTGCCGCGGACCACGAGAATGTCACCCCGGATCTATTTATTCTCGGAAAAGCACTGAGCGGAGGCATGTATCCGGTGTCCGCCGTGGCGGGACCGGACGACATCATGGAACGGTTCACGCCGGGCACACACGGAAGTACGTACGGCGGAAGTCCACTGGCCGCCGCCGTCTCACGAACGGCCCTCCGTGTCCTGCAGGATGAAAACATGGTGGAAACCGCACGAGAGCTGGGCCCATATTTTCAGGAGGGTCTGCGGTCGATGGACGCGGATCCCGTCAAAGAAGTGCGAGGGAAAGGGTTGTTCATCGGGGTGGAAATCAAGGAGGAATACGGTCAGGCCCGTCCGTTTGCAGAACGAATTATCGAGAATGGTGTGCTGGCCAAGGACACGCACGGCACGGTTCTCCGGTTTGCTCCACCGCTCATCATACAGAAGGATCAGATCGACGAAGCACTGAGCCGCATTGAACCTGTGCTAACGAATTTTCGACCGGAGTAAAGGATGGCTTACGGGATGAGATATTGGCCTATTGCAGGATCGGCCTGACCTCACTGAGACCGAATTGTTCGGTGATAGACGAGAATAAATAGACCGATGAGAGGCGGTTACCAGTCCAAGTTGTCCGGGTGGGCCCACATCCGATGTGCAGCGGGTGTTCTATTTCTGTTCTGGTACCTTCTGACGTCATCAGGTGTGTCCCTCCTGCAGACCCAGATTTTCAATTCGTCCGTAGAACAAACACTCTCCGGCAGGACCTTCAACCATTCAAAGGAAGCGAAGGACTGCAACTGCGGACACGACGGTTCGTGTTCGAGTTCCTGCCGCTGCCAGTTCAACGACGGAAGTGATACGGAGGGTACGGAGGGCAGCAAACTGTTTTCCTGTACCGAAACACCCCCTTCTCCTGATGGAATAACGTCTTCTGTATCACTTCAATGGCAGCATCTGTTCACGTCAGCTGTCCGCCCGGGAACCCGGACGATCTATGTGGTTCCCTTCGGTGAATACGTTTATCAGTTCATCCGGTCCACTCCTCCGGACAAGGTACCGAAGTTCGGTTAACGAAACGGTTGTCCGCTTGTTTCTTCGGCCGGTGACGTATCATTGTGCCCCTTTCCTCTTCGATTTCCCTCTCTTCTGAAAGGGATTTACCTGTAGAGGGAAGGGAGTGTACCGATCCGAGATCTCACGAAGAAAATCGTTTCGTTTGACCCCTATTCGTTGACCGAACAATGAATAATATACATCGATCACTGCTCGTTCTGGCTATAATTGCCGGTCTCCCTGTTGTATTCGTTCTACCTATTTCAGCGAACGAGCCGGATGACGGCACGCATTCCGATCACCATGCGTTGCACTTTGCCCATCCGATGTTCACTGAATCTCCGTTTCCGGATCACAAGGTACGGCTTGATTACCTGTTCGAAAACCGGACGGGAGATGAAGGAGAAGCACACACGCCGTCACTCACCGGGGAGTACCGGTTGATAAAAACCCTCAGCACGGAAGTGAAAATTCCGTATACGTTTTCCCGCCCTGATGAGGGAGAAGATGAAAGCCGCCTGAACAACACCAGGGTAGCGGTGAAGTACGCGAATTTTCATTTTCAGGATCAGGGCCTTCTGGTCGGTGGGGGACTCGAAGTCGGTTTGCCCACCGGTGATGAAGACGAGGGCATCGGTTCGGATGAAATCGTGTTACTCGAACCGTTCGTAAACGTGGGATATAAACCGGTTCCCGACCTGGAACTGGTCGGTCGGTTTGCCGTCGGTCACACGACAAATGCGGACGGTTCGGACGTGGCCGATCACGAGGTGGTGTGGAGTGCGTCGGCGCTGTACCACGCAACGCCGGTCGTAAAACCGAACGTGGAACTGTTTGGGGAGCGTGTCTCCGGGGGTGAGGAAGACGGGTTATCCACCGCGAATGTGGCCGCCGGTCTGAAAATACAGCCTCTTCAGGATCGAAAAATGAACGTCGGACTGAGCGGAGCTGTTCCCGTGAGCGACGATCAGGAAGCAGATGCACGGGTTCTGTTCTCGACCTTCTATCACTTCTAAACCGGGTGTGGTAATGTTCGGTGCGGCCGTCTCGTTGAATACATGAGACGGCCGTATCGGAGAATGTAATTACTCACCTGCTTTGTAGCCAGTGGGTTTTCCGGTCAATTTCGAGGCATAATATGATTTGTGACGATGCGACGTTTCCTCTATAGTTCCAGTATTCGTAAAGGCCTTACGGGCCGAACTATTGAAGAGGGATAAACCCCTATGTTTGACGCAACCACTTTCAGGGACCTCCACCTGATGGACACGATGCCGGTAACTTGCTAAACGACCGTTTTTTGGCAGGTCATGACACAAAACAGCTCCTGTTATACTGTTCAACCGCTGGTCTCGATCATGTTCGGGACAGAGGAACTGGTCCCGGATGTACAGCAGGCACTGGGGGAAAGATGGGGGCCTGTCCAGTATCAGTCCGAACCGGTTCCTTTTGACGTTACGGACTATTACGAGGAGGAAATGGGAACCAGCCTCCAAAAGAGCATCTGGTCGTTCGAACGAGAAATGGACGCCTCCGATCTCGTATCGTTTAAAAAAACGACCACGGAAATTGAAGAGGACTTTTCCCGGGGCGGTGATCGACGGGTCAATATTGATCCCGGATACATTGATCCCGCCAAACTGGTGCTGGCGTCCTGGAAGGAGAACGGACAGAAAATATATCTGGAGGACGGTGTTTTTGCGGACATCATCCTTTTTTACGAGAAGGGAGAGTGGA
>CAYXQY010000082.1:0-8656 GCA_964466525.1 uncultured Planctomycetia bacterium | reverse complement strand
TTTGAAAAAGGTCAACTACCGGAATAGGATATGATCGATTTGAAAAAACCTCTTCAGGAATCTTCGTAAAAACCGGGATGAGCGGAAATGATTGATCTACTGCAGAACTCTGCGTTTATCGTGCTGGTATCGTTTGGCGCGTTCCTCGCGAGTTACTTCCTGTACGCGAGGTATCTGTCGGACGTCATCTTCGAGCTGGATCCGTCGGAATCCTGTCCCGCACATAACAGGGAGGACAGCGTGGATTACGTACCGGCGGATCGACACGTGCTCTTCGGACACCATTTCTGCAGCATCACCGGTGCCGCACCGATCGTCGGGCCGGCCGTGGCGGTGCTCTGGGGCTGGGTACCCGCCGTTATATGGGTTGTACTGGGAACCATATTTATCGGTGCGGCACATGATTTCGGGACCCTCGTGCTCTCAGTACGAAACGAAGGACGCTCCATCAGCGACATCTGCGGGGGCATTATCGGCCCGAAATCACGCATGCTGTTCCTGGGGCTGGTTTGGGTGCTGGTGTGGCTGGTCATTGCGGTGTTTGCCGTGGTGATTGGTATTCTTTTCGTCGAGTTTCCGGCCTCCGTTATTCCCGTTAACTTCGAAATTATTGCGGCTGTAGCGATTGGTGTGACGATTTACCAGCTTACGGATGATCTCCTGATCCCGTCACTGGTCGCTCTCGTCGCCCTGTACGGCATGATTCTCCTGACGGTTTACGGAGGGTCGATTCCGTACGTAGATCTTGGTTGGATGGCGGATTTCGATATTGCATGGTTGCTCTGGTTCGAACTTGAAGAGGCCACGTGGATGGATGCGCTCGGTTTCGAGTCCATCAAGCAGAAGAAAATCTTTCTCTGGGTTTCGTTTCTGCTGTTGTACAGTTTTGTGGCTTCCGTGATTCCGGTCTGGGTTCTGCTGCAACCGAGGGATTACATCAACAGCCATCAGGTATTTGTTGGACTTGGTGCACTGTATCTCGGATTGCTTATTGCACGACCTCATATTCCCGCTCCCGGATACAATGCGAACGTGGGATATCCCGGTGGGCTCGCTTCCATTACGTTTTCGGACGATCAACCGAAAACGGATTCGATTCCTGAAGGTTTACTTGTGGTTCCAAAGGAACACGTGAACGGAACGGACCCGGTTTATCGAGCGAACAGCGTGGATGAGATTCCGGATGAGCGGTTTTACACGGTTTCCGAAATCTCCCTGAAAAAGAAGCAAATGGTGAAAGAAAAATCCTATCCAATTCGTTCAACGGACTCCGGACAGGGAGAAAATGTAAAAGGTACGCTTGTTCCCGTGTTAACTTCCGCCGGTCAACCATGGGTGTACGATTCGGAGCGCCAGAAAATCACGCTGTATGAAGACGACGCTTCTTCACAACCGGGCGGGGCGTCGTTCTGGGCATCGCTTCGCCTGACGCTGGGGGCTCCCGCGGCCTCGGCCCCTCCGCTCATTCCGTTTCTGTTTATCACAATTGCCTGTGGGGCGATTTCGGGATTCCACGGACTTGTCAGTTCCGGAACGACGTCGAAGCAATTGAGCGATATGCGGGATTGCCGGTACATCGGGTACGGGGGAATGCTTGGGGAAGGTATGCTTGGTTTGATGTCCGTTCTGGCGGCGACGGCCGGGTTCACCCTGCTTGCCCGGCACGATGGAGGAAATGCACTGGCGATGTGGAACGAACACTATGCGTCGTGGGGTGGGGCGAATGATTTCGGGGCGAAAATTGGGGCATTTGTACAGGGGGGAGGGGCGTTCCTGGGGGCCCTGTTCAACGCGGCATTCGGGGCGCGCCTGATGGAGCTGGCAAATGCGATCGTAGCTATTATCGTGGTCAGTTTCGCGGCGACAACGCTTGATAGTGCAACCCGTATTCAGCGATTCATTTTTACTGAACTGGTCCGGCCGTTCAACGTGGACGTGCTGGAAAACCGTTACGTTGCGAGTGCCATTTCCGCGTTTTCACCGATGTTGCTTGTGTTCGGCGGAGCCTGGATTGTACTCTGGCCGCTGTTCGGGGCCACAAACCAGATGCTTGCCGGTTTGTCCATGCTGGTGATCACGGTGTATCTGTATCGCAACCGGCAGCGTATGAAGAACTATCTGGCTCCGATGGTGTTTCTTGTCGTGATGACCGGTCTCGGTTTGTTTCTGCTTTTTCGGGATTTCCTTCAGAAGGGGTTCTTGCAGGAAGGGGGCACGTTTCAGTACAAGTTGCTCTCGGTGCTCTCCCTGGGTCTGTTTGCCGTGTCGATGTGGATTATCGGTCACGGCATTTACATACTCTCGAGCGGGGGAAGCACAGAGACGTCCGATGCAATGGAGGGGAAAAGGAAAGAGTAATCGCGCAGGAAGGTCTCCAACCCTCCCTGAAGGTAGATTCTCCCCTTCATGTGTGGGGGCACCGGTACGTCGGCTAAGGCGCCGGTCAGTTCTGATTTGCAAGAAGGCCAAGGAAGATGCCTACGAACAGGGCAAACCCGGTCCAGACGATAATGTGTCCGAGTGCCAGTGGTCCCTGCACGACCTCCTCGGTGCGGGAGAGCAGAAACCAGAAGAACGAACAGAGGACGAAGGTGTAAACCAGACACCCGAGAAGAAAGTTGAATAATCGGACCGCGCGACGTGACCAGAATAGAACAGGGGCATCTTCCGGACTGGGTTGAACTTTTCGTCGCAAATCCGCGAAAAGATACAGGTACGTCGAGCCAACGCCGACCAGAAACGTGATAACAATCCCCCGCAAATCGCCAATGCGAGCCATCTGTGTCCAGGGCTCCCCGAAATCCAGCATAAAAATAGCACCGGCCATTAACGAGAGCCAGACGGGTGAAAAATGGGTCAGAAATGCCAGTACGGGCGGCATCGTGTTCGATTGCTCATCCGTCTCTTGGGAGCGGTCTCCCGTACCTGTTCGGGGTAAACAATATCGGTCGAACTGCCAGGTTCTCACGTCAGTGATCAGGGCGGAAGCTTCTTCCCGATCGAAAAGGGGACGGTAGGTGGAGTGTAATAACGTGTTCACCCTGGTTTCCTGGCCGCGTTCCATGGCGGTCTGCAGTAGTTCCGACCAGCTTTCATAGAACAGGTCAATCAGATCGGCTTTCTGTACTTCGCCCATTTCCTGCATGACGTTCAGCCCCCATACGAGAAGTTGCCGGCGTCGGGCCCAGCCGTCGGCCGGAATGTGATCCTCCCGGGATAATTCCGTTGATGGGGTGCTCACACGCAGTGTAGCCTCTGATTCGATGCGGATCCAGAGCTCGTCCCAGATGGTTTTCAGCAGATCCCGGCTCAGGGTGGCGGAGAACCTTGATTCAACGATTGAAAAAATCCGGGAGAGATCACGGTTCCACTCCCCTTCTTCCGGTTCCTCCTGCCAGGCGTCCAGCAGTTCCTCGAATGAATTGACCCACTGTTCTATTTCTGCGGTAATCAGGTCTATGATCGTATCCAGAACATGTTGCTCGAAAACCGGAAGGGGCGGACCGATATTTTTACGACACTCCGCGAGTAATACAATAAGCTCGTCCTCGGTCTCTTCAAGTTCGTCAATGTCCGAAAGCGAGGGTGGAAGAAGACGAGGGATAAATTCCTGTAACCGATCGTCGATTTCGTTGCAGAAGCCGGCCAGGTCCCGGAGGGTTTGATCGGAATGAGCGGGATAACCGGACTGGAGCAAATGATCATGGGTTGAATGAAGCTGTTTCACGAGAGACAACAGTGTTCGACCTCCCGACGATGCCCCCTGATCGGGCTGGCCAATGAGCTGACGCAGTCGGTCGATAAGATCTCTCGGGTCTGCGTTCTCCTCAAGGAACTTAGCGTATTGCCCCCGTAGTTTTTTCAGTCGATCCAGTACGGGGGAGGCCGTTGTGTCGGGTTGATCCGAATCACGGTACTGATTCAGCAGCGCTCGTAGTTTGTCACGGGACGAAACGGGATCAAGGGGTTCCTTCGAGCGAACCTGATCCCGAATGAATTCGATCCAGCTGTCAATCGGTATTGTGATGCCGTTCTGCTCGTACGAATGGTCCCGGGTTAATTTATGTAATTTTTCGTAGAAGGCGGGATGCGGATTCCGGATGCTGGTACGTAGGAGATATCGGCCGGCGTCGAAGGAACTGTCATGGTGCACATGCAACCTGATAAACTGTTCAAATGCATCGGCCAGCAGGGAGATCACGGGACTGTTCCGGTCCGTGGGCAACAGGGCGAGAAGAACCTGCGGATGTTCGATGCGATGCAGGAGGTACACGTCCAGAAACTGATGAATCGTGTGGTCTTCCCAGTGCAGTAGCCGGAGCAGTATGGCAATCGTTCCCGGTTTTAATCCGGTTTGGTCGTGAACATCCCGGTCCGGAACGTGATCGGAGAAGCCGGCGCTTCGAAAGAGTGACAGGAGTTCGGATCGGTTGGACAGGGTGTATTCAGTCTGGTTCATCAACAGATAGGCGATAAGTGCCCGCTGTCCGGGGGGATGGCTCAACCACTGGTTCCGGTCCGTCATGTGTTGCAGAAGCTTTTTGAAGAGTTCGAACTGTTTGGCCTCCGGCTGATGAACCGGGGTGCTTTCCTTGCTGCAGCGATTTTTCAAACTTCGGTATGCTAATGCAAGAGGCGAAACGGGATCCGAACTGAACTGTTCGTTGAGAAATTCGTCGATCCGTTGCTCGTCGATTCCTGCTCTGTCATGACCCCGATCCGACCAGTTCCAGATTTGCAGCAAATCAAACTCGGCCCCCTTTTCATCGTGGTGCTGGAGGAGGGAGTTGATTATTTTCTTCCCCATCTCCGGCTGGAAGCGGGAACGGTTCGATTGAGTTCATTCCAGTACAGAAAACGTTTCAACGAAGCAGAGACCTGATCTCTGTCCCGGTAGTTTTGCAGGATGCGATGACGCATGCGAAACCACAGGCTTGCTGGATCGACACTCATATCGGAACCGGTCTCGGGCGAGGGGTCGGACGCAGTAGTTTCTCGGGCATATTCGGAAAGCAGGGCCCCCCAGCGACGAAGAATGGAACGTGAGAGCCGTATCGATTCGTCCTCCACGGCAACGTTCAAAAACGGAAGGACAATTGAAGAGACAAGCTTCCGTGTGGAACTGTGTTGATACAGCAGACCCACCACATCATATAACACCGATCGATCCGAAGGATCTTCCGGAAGATGGTTGCTGAGCCATGAAGCATCCGAGCTAATACCAGCGTCTTCGTCAAGGGCAAACGGAACCTGGGGTTCAGAATCCGGTGAAGAATCGAAAAGGGAGGTCCCATGAGTGAGAGCCGATGTTTGTATCAGCAGAAGACGTCGTCGCCCCCGTTCTCCATTTGGAACAATGGGGCGGTTTAACGGAATATTCCGACGTTCGGCAAACAGAAGAACCTGTTCCTGAAGAGAATCCGACGAGGCCAGGTGCGCACCGATGGCAAGCGCAGCCTCTCGATAGATCAGCGGGTTTGAAGACCTGAAAAAGAACGTGAGAAACGGAATTAAGTTTGCCGGGAGAGACCGGCAGTGCGTGAGCACCTTCAGGCGAATACGCAATTCTTCCCGGTCCGTGAGTTGTTTCCAGTCCTCAAGGTCGGCCTTTTGTGACGAGTGGTCCAGCAGCGAAGCAATTTTCCGGATCCCATCGCTTTTCGAAAATCCATGGTCCCGGAGGACGTCAAGCATATTACGCAGGGATACCGATTTTCGGTCGGGATGGAAAAGAAGCTGGAGAACCTCGGGCCACGGGGGGGAAAACGTTTCGTTCGAACCGCTGGATGCACGGCTTATTTTTTCAAGTTGGGTTCGCAGTTCATCCTGCCCTCGTTGATCGAGGTCTTTTACCAGCGAGAGAATCCCTTCGAAGGATGTGTTCGAATCATCCGGGGGAGTGGTCATGTCGTAAAGACAGATCAGGATCGGTAAATCGGACCATTTGACTTAGCGGTTGACGAAGATCGGCGTGGAATCCGGGCCGTTTTCCAGGTAATTCCGAAGTCCAATTCGGGTATCCTCCGTATCAAAGCATTTCCCGAAGTACGTCGTTTCGATCTCCAGGCCTTCTTCAAGCGTTGATTCAGCTCCTTCAATCATGGCTTTCCGCAGGTATTCGTCGATCTTCTGGCTCAGATCCCCGATGTCTTCATCGGGAAGGTCATCCGGTACGTCGATCGGTTCTTCGGGAAGTTCCGGAATCTCCCGGTTTCCCCGCGCCATTTCCGTGGCGATCTGTGTGGCACGCTGGAGCAACTCGTCGCCCGGTACGGACTCCAGAAGCAACCCGAGCGAACTGGCTTCGCTGGAGGATAAACTGCCGACCGTCCGAAGGAGGGACCATGCGTTTTCAAAACCGATGAGTCGAGGCAATCGCTGGGTACCCCCCAGACCCGGGATCAACCCAAAAGAAGGTTCAGGGTGCCTTACTAAATCCGAAAGATCGTCCCGGGCGACGCGGGCGTCACAGCTAAGTGCAAGTTCCGCTCCCGCCCCGTGGGCAATTCCGTTCAGAGCAGCAATAAACGGTTTTTCGATGGTCTCGATTTTCCGAAGGGTTGAATGATGCCGGCTTGAAAAGTTAACGGCTTCATCGGGTGAGTCCAGCGAGGTGAGCATCGTAATGTCCGCTCCGTCGGCAAATGCGTTCCGACCGAACCCGGTGAGAACCACTGCTTCAATGTCCCCGTCCTCGCTCAGGTCCTCAACGTGTTCCTGTAACTGATTGAATACATCCTCGTTTAGCGCATTGCGTTCTTTCCAGCGTCGAATACGTAGAACGGCGGTGCCGTCCCGATCCTCCCGTAGAACCCGTTGGACGGACCAGCCACTCGTGGATTCCTTCATCGCCGTAATTGGATCGGCCACGCGAAATCCATCGTGTTGTTCGGCAAACGATTTGACAAGTTCGTAGGATTTGTCCGTGCCCAGTTCGTTCATCCACTCAAATGGGGACCGTGAATTCATGCCCACGTCAAGGCCGAGATCCAGGTCAGAAACAGAAGATATTCCACTTTCGAGGATTTCACCAACCAGTCCGAAATACGTTCCGAGGATGTCCTGCTTGACCCGTTCATAGATTGTTTCGTCGTAGTCGACGGATTCACCCCGTCCGATCACCTGCCATTGATCCCCGGCACGGATTTTGTCCTCGAGCAGATCCGGTGCCTGAAACCACGGCATGATTTTCTCGTGGGCACCGTTCATGCCCACTTCGACGATGACATTGCCCCCGATCTTGTTCAAAAGCGTGAAGGGCCCCGAATCCCGCTCGAGCACATCCCGAACAATTGCATCAATTTCTTTGACGGAACCCACCCCTTCTTCAACAAGTTCCATGGACGTCTGGACTACCCCCTCAAAAATCGGATCGATCGCGTATCCGAACCGGGCACCGGAGATAATAGGGGCTTTGCCCGCCCATTCGAAAAACTGTTGTGCCCATCGAACGAGATCGGGATTGGTTTTTTCACCGGGAACGATCTCGAGCAACTGGTTTCGTTCCGCCGGGAAGAAGTAGTGTAAAACCAGGGCGCGTTCCGGGTGAATCATGTCCTCGAAAATCCAGTCGGGCGGAAGATGGGAAGAACTGGACGCCAGAACAGCGTTTTCCGGACAGTGATGTTCCAGGCCTTCAAAAATTACTTTCTTGACATCGACTTCTTCCGGACCTGCTTCAACAACAAGGTCAGCTCCTTCGATATCGTCCGCGGATTGGGTCCAGACGATCTGATCCCGGATCGAATTCCCTTCCTGTTCGGAGTAAAGATTACGATTTACGCCAAGTTCAACTTTCTCCTGCACCCGATTCCGCCCCTGATCCAGTGCCTGGGCTTCGATGTCCAGGACGACCACCGGGATGTCATAGGAATGCAGTTCTTTGGCGAGGTGCAGGGCGATGTCAGGCCCAATTTCTCCGGAACCGATCACGGCGACTTTGTCAATACTTCGTCCACAGATCGTTTTTGGCATGGAAAAACGGTCATAAAGCGAAATAACAAATTACGAGGCGGGAGTTCAGTATATAGAAATTAATAAAACCGAACAACCGGTGTGGTCCCACCACACGAACGGGTCACAGATATCGCTAACTGAACCCTCACTGACCGAATACCCGGAAAATTTACACGGATCGTTCACTTACGGAGGACTTCTTTCTAACGCCTGAACAGGAGGATCGGAAGTTCCGACGAACTCGTTGGGGGCCTGGCAGATCGGATACAGCGGGATCAGAAAAGATGAAAACATCTACGGCTGAACACTCACGAACCCATCGTTGAAGGCATAAAATCCGTCTGCGGGATATTATTATTTGAGGGGGGTGGGAAAATGCATAAGGAGGGCAGGGCGGTTGGTGCGAGTCAGGAAACACATAAAAAAACCGGCCGGAAATCTCCGGCCGGTGAATAAGGTTCCGGCAGTGACCTACTCTCACCCACTGAAGGACTACCATCGGCCCGCGGGGCTTAACTTCCGTGTTCGGGATGGGAACGGGTGTTGCCCCCGCGGCATTGGACCACCGGAAAATCTGTCCGTCAATGATTCGGGAGAAATGTCAGGGCCACAACTCTATCGTCCCGTGCAGTACGGAAATTGTGGTTGGAAGGATATGCGGCCGAAAGCCAATCGGTTGATTAGTACCGGTCAGCTGAGG
>CAYXQY010000081.1:0-16063 GCA_964466525.1 uncultured Planctomycetia bacterium | reverse complement strand
CCGTATTTCACCCCGGTGGTGGGGATCCAGGAAGATGGTCACCTCGTCGAGCACCAGCAGGTCCGGCTCCTGTACCAGTGCCGAGGCAATCAACACCTTTCGTCGTTCCCCTCCGCTGAGTTGATGGACCGGTCGATCCGCAAACGGCTCCAGGCCGGTGGCGTCCAGCACCCGCCTGATCACCCGCTCGCCCCGTTCATCTTCTTTCGGATGCGTGAACCGATACGGATAACGACTCATGGTCAGAAACTTCCGAACGGTAAACGGAACCGTCTCCGGGTGTTCCTGCGGAACATACGCACAGATTTTCGCAATCTCACGACGGGAACGGTTCTTGCTGGAGACACCCTTCAGCAACACTCGTCCTTCCTCCGGTTTCACGAACCCGAGCACGGCACGAAGAAGCGTGGTCTTTCCCGCACCATTTGGGCCGAGCAGAACCACGTGTTCACCGGGCGAGACCCTGAGGGACGTGTTTCTCAACACCGGTTCGCCCTCAAGGCGAACGCTCAACCCCTCGATATCGAGGACGTGATTACCCATTTTCCCGTCCTCCGAACAGTACCCAATCCCGTTCCGGCAGGTCGATAGACGGATGGAGCAACCTGGTGACCCCCTCGAGCAGCAGCAGGAAACGGGGCCCGGGAAGCAAAGCGTACGGTTCCGAAATCACATGGACCTGACCCCGTCGCACCGCACGAACGCCGGACAATGATCGCCAATCCGCCAGCAACTGACTGCGGGCGTGGTTTCGTCTCGCGGAGGCGGGAACGAAATCAACGATATACGCCGGATTTGTCCGGATCACGAATTCGACACTGAACTTCGGATAGGCCATCGATCCCGTGTAGCCGTTGCGTCCCCCGGCCAGCTCAACGATCTCCCCGAGGAAGCTTTCGCTCCCCGCCACCCCCACCTCCGTAAGTTGACCGGTTCCATACTCTCGATAATAGACGGGCAGGACGCTGGGCCTGGCGGTCGATTTCGTCTTCTTTCGGATCATCTCCATCCGCCGGCGGATCTTTCGAACGTACGTCCGGGCCCGCCCGGCGCGGTCCACCACGTTCCCGATCCGGCGGATTGAGCGAAGGATGTCTTCAATGGTCTCGTGACGAATGGTCATTGTTTCAATTCCCACCCGCTCGAGTGCGGCTTCCTGTTCGCCGGACCGGGTGGATTTAAGCAGGACGAGATCCGGCCGCTGTGCGATGATCCGTTCGTAATTTGTGCCGGTGAAACCGCCTGCTTCGGGAACATCCGAAACCGCATCGAGGTAGTCGGCGTGTTTGGTGACCCCCACAAGCCGATCGGTGCGTTCCAGCAGCACGAGCACTTCCGTAATACTCGGCGCAAGGGACACGATACGTTTTGCGGCGGAGCCTTCAGGAGGTCGGGAGCTCGTGTTCTCCCCGGTGTCGGCGCGTGTTTTCTCCGTAGTTGTGGAACGCTGTATCAGTACCCCCCCGATCACCACCGGCACCAGAAGAACCAGCATCCAGACAATCGATGTTTGCACCCTGTTATTCAGCATGTTCCCACCGCGTTACGTCCGATGTATGCTTTTGAAATCGAAACCCATGGATCAAAAATTACAGGCCGCCCGGTGCACAACGTATCCCCTCTACCATTCATACGCCAGTCCGACGTACCCATTTGCACCCGGGGAGGTAAACCCCGGCACTTCATTATAATCTTCGTCCAGTACATTATTCAGGCGGGCGGTCAGGGTCAAACTGGACAACAACTGATACCGCAGTGACACATCGAGCACGCCGTAATCGTCGAGTCGGTCGCCGGCATCGTATCGGCCGTGAAACTGATGCCAGGCCACCGAGCCGGACAACCGGTCGTCTACCTCCACTATATTCCGTACTGTAAATTTTTGTTCGGGTCGTCGTGACAGCGGCTGGTCCGACGTTTCGTTCCGGGCGTCCGTGTACGTATAGGTCGAGGAGACGGTCCAGAAATCAGTTACGATGGCCTCACCGGCAAGTTCCCATCCGTCCGTTTCGGCCCGGTCCACGTTTCTGTTTGTGCCCCCGGCAAACACGATCAGGTCGTCGATTCGGTTCTGAAAATAGGTGACGTCGACCGTCAACCGTTCGTCCAGAAACGATTGCTCGACCCCGGCATCGTATCCCGAACTCTCCTCCGGTGCCAGGTTCGGGTTCCCGAAATTCGGGAAAAACAGCTCGGTCAGCGCCGGAGCCCTGAAACCGGTGCCGTATTGTCCGTGAAACCGGGTCCCCCACGCCGGAAAACGAAGCGAGGAGGCCACCTGATACGTCGTCTCGGTTCCGAATGTGTCATAATCGTCATGCCGAACGCCGGTCCGGACGGACCACCGTTCCCCGATCGTCACACGGTCCTGGAGATAGATTGAGTGTACGGTGAGGGACCGGTCAAAAGAACCGCTCACCTCCCCCCGGCGCTCTTCAACTTCGTATCCGGCGGTCACCGTGTTCCAGTCCACCGGGTGGATCTCGGACTGCCAGTGGTAGTTCGTGATTCGACTGTCGATGGAAAAATTGTTAAACGGCGTGTCCGGGTCCATCCCCTCAAGGTCATCGGCGGTGTACCCGAACTGCACCTTTTGATCCCACCAGTCGGTGATTGGTTTCGTGACGTTCAACGCGGTGTATATCGCATCCCGCTTCTGCACGAAGTTCGGATCGTCAACGGGGGTACCCCCGAACGTGGTCCCGTCCAGTTCATTTTCGTCGTCCACGAGGCGGGCCGTGAGCTCCACCCGGCCATCCTTGAGAAACGTCCGACCGAACCGGCCGGACACCGTGGTGTTTTCGTAACCGTCCTCCTCCGTGCCGGACTCGGCCGCGGACACCCCGTCCGTCCGTCGTTCGCTTACCGATATACTGACGTCGTAGGGCCCGGTACCCCCGCGAGCGTGCGCCCGGCCGAACCCGGAATCATGGCTCCCGCCCTCGGCCCGCACCTCCCCGTGAAATCCGTCCTCTCCTTTTTGCGTAATCACGTTGATCACGCCGCCGATTGCCTCGGACCCGTAGAGCGGGCTCTGTGGACCCCGAAGAATTTCGATGCGCTGAACGTGATCCGCGGTCAGGCCGGCAAAATCAAACCCCCCGGTGGTCGTGGAATTCACCCGGGTTCCATCGATGAGAACGAGCGTGTGGTTGGACTCGGCCCCTCGAAGAAACACGCTCGTGGCTTTCCCGGGACCGCCCGATTGGGAAACGCGGACCCCCTCAATAGTTCGTAGAAGTTCATGGACCGAGCGCTTATCGCGTCGACGTATCTCATCTCGGTCGATCACGGTGACGGAGGAGCCGGAGTTGTCCCGTTCCGTCTCCGTTCGGGTATCCGTGACCACGACATCCTCCAGCTTCTCGCCGGATTGATCGTTTTCTCGTTCCGTTGTTCGTTCGTCCGAATTTATCCCCTCCGTCTCGTCCGGAGATTGGGCGACAAGGGTTGCGCAAAAAAGAAAACATGCAAAAGGAACAATAAACAGATTGATATTACGGTTCATAGTGATCTCCGTCCCATCCGCGTGGGCCGTGTATGAACGGAATCGAAAAATAGGTTTCGGCATTCGGTTCGGTGTCCTGGCTTTCCTTCCCGCTCGACGCCTTCCCGTTCGGAGAACCGAACAGTGGCCCGGATGTCGAACGAGTCCTGTCCAATGCGTACGTAACAGGACGGATTACAGTCGCGGGACGGCGCCGGATTCACACCGGCTTCCCGTTTCGAACGCCACCAGAATGGGGTCGTTTTCCCCGGGGGGATTCAATTGAAAATCACGTGTAAAAAATCAGCTTTGCCTCGTATCACCTCCGTAATTACAGCTACAGAATTAATGAATCGGACACTACAGGTCCCGACGAGCTAAATTTTTCCCGTCCGGTTGATCAACCCGGATCTCGTTTGGATCTCATACCGTTTAATCTCCTCGTTGCAAGCAACGATTCATCTGCAGTTCGGGCGGGTCCGCGGAACTCCACGCCTGTATGTCCGCAAACGACGGCATTTCCCGAGCGGTTTCGAAACCGATTTTTCCACCCGGATGCACAAACTTCTTCATCGACGCTAAAACGACGTTCCCGTTTTTACACCGGCAAAAAAACCGGGCCGTTACGTTTTTCGTCGTCGTTTTCGTTCACCATTCACCCCGGAACCGAAAGGACGAAGAGAGAAATCAGCGGCATCGGCCCCGTACAGACTCCACTCCGGAACGTGACGCACCAGCATCAGGAACACCCCGTTGTGGTACCACAGTTCGGACAGGCGTAGCAGGTACCGTTGTTGATCATGATCGACCCGCAGTTACTGCAGGGAGGAGCGTCGGACTGTTTTTCGTATACCGCCCGTTCCTTTTCCTCCACGTTCGGAAGTTCAGACGGGCGTTTCGGGGGATTACTATTAAGAGCGGCCCGTTCGGCGTCCTCCGCCTCGTCGTCGGAGAGAAACTTGTTTCCCATCCAGCGGAAAATGTAATCCATGACCGACTTGGCAAGGGGGATTTCCTCGTTGTTGGTCCAGCCGGACGGTTCGAAGCGCGTGTGGGTAAACTTCCGAACCAGCACCTCAAGCGGCACGCCGTACTGCAGGGCGATGGAGGTAGCCGTAGCCACGGTGTCCATCAGTCCGGAGACCACGGACCCCTCTTTCGCCATGGTGATAAATATCTCCCCGGGGGAGCCGTCTTCGTACATACCGACCGTGATGTATCCCTCGTGTCCACCAACGGTGAACTTATGTGTAATGGACTCCCGTTCATCCGGAAGGCGTTTTCGTATCGGACTGTGCCCGCCGTGCGTCTCGAGCTGTTCGCGGGCCTCCTCCAGTTCCGCCTGCAGGTCCTCCACTTTCCGCCGGTAGTACTGTACCGCTTCGGCTTCCGTCATCCTTTGGGTATCTCCGTTCGCGTCCGTGACGGACACCTCTGACCCCTCTTCCTTTTCCTGCTGTTCCTCGTCGCCCTCGTCCGAACCGGTGGACATGACGGACGCCCCTTTTGAGTTCTCCCGGAATACCGTAATGCACTTCACGCCTTTCTTCCAGGATTGATAGTAGATCTCTTCGATGTCCTCCACCGTCGCTTCTTCGGGCAGGTTCACGGTTTTGGATATACCACCGCTGACCCACCGCTGAGCACTGGCCATCATGTCGACGTGTCCCATCGGGCGAATGGACCGTTCGCCCTCACCGCACTCGTTGGCACACTCGAAGACCTTCAGGTGTTCATTCTGAATGTGCGGTGCGCCCTCGACGGTGAAGGTACCGGTAATGACCCGGTTCGAGGCTTCGATTTCTTCTCCGGAAAAACCGATTTCCGCAAGGAAATTGAATTTCGGGTTCCGGCGAACGTCCGGATCAATGTTCAGACGATCCAGCGCATCGGCCCCGAGCACCTGGGGGGTAAACGCCTGCTGCAGGTCCCGTGCGTGCTCCAGGGCGTCCTCCACCCGGTCGATCTCCGCGGATTTCAACCCGTGGTCACGCAGACTGGACCGGTTGACCGGACAATCACTCTCCAGGGTACCCGTGCCGGCCATGTACTCGAAGATCTCCTCGATTTCCTCCTCGGAGTACCCGAGGTTGCGCAGTGCGGACGGCACCATCCGGTTGACCATCTTGATGAACCCCCCGCCGCTGCACTGTTTGAACTTGACCAGCGCGTACTCCGGTTCGATGCCGGTTGTATCACAGTCCATGTAGAAGGAGATCGTTCCCGTTGGTGCGATCACTGTTGTCTGCGCGTTGCGGAAGCCGTATTCCTTCCCACGCTCCAGGGCCTCGTTCCAGAGCTTTTCCGATTCCTCGGCGACGTAACTCCAGTCCCTGCCGGCGTATTTGTCGGTTTCGTTATACGACGGTGCGTTCATCTCCTCCGAAAGCTCCTCGGCAAGTTGCCTGTGTTTTTCGATTACCTCGAGCATCGGTCCCTCGTTTTTCTCGTACACCGGAAACGGACCGGCCACCTCCGACAGTTCCGTCGACACACGATACGCTTCTCCGGTCATCACCCCGGTAATGGCCCCGACCAGGTCCGTTCCCTTCTTCGAGTCGTACGGGATGCCCAGTTTCATGAGCATGGCCCCCACGTCCGCGTACCCGAGGCCGATGGTCCGGTATTGATAACTCCCACGGACCATTTCTTCGGTCGGATAACTGGCGTTGTCCACGATAAACTCCTGAGCGGTGAACAGGACTCGAACCGCCTTCTTGAACTTCTCCAAATCGAACCGGTCCTCGTCGTCGAGGTACTGCGTGAGACGGAGGGAGGCCAGGTTGCAGGACGTATTGTCCAGGAAAATATATTCGCTGCACGGATTTGTGCCCCGTATACGGCCTGAATTTTTGCACGTGTGCCACTCGTTAATCGTATCGTCGAACTGTACTCCCGGCTCGGCATTATCCCAGGCGCTCCTGGCGATCTGGCGCATGAGGTCTCGTGCTTCGTACTCGTCACATCGATTGCCGGTGGTCACTTCTTTCGTCCAGAAGTTCTCGTCGTTCTCGTACGCCCGCATGAATTCACCGCTCAGTCGAACGGACTGATTTGAGTTCTGAAAGCGCACCGTCTCCTGGTACACGAGGCCGTCCATGTCCGCGGAGTAACCATGTTCCTCGACCAGGATACGAGCGATGTCCTCCTGTTTTTTCTTGACCCAGATAAAATCCTCGATGTCCGGGTGGTCCACGTTCAGGATGTCCATTTTTGCACTTCGACGGGTCCGGCCACCGGAGCGTATGCTGCCCGCGACCGCATCATAAATTCTCATGAAGCTCAGCGGTCCGGAGGCGACACCCCCGCCGGAAACGGGTTCCTTGCTGGACCGGATTGAGGAGAAATTCGTCCCGGTGCCGCTTCCGTACTTAAACAAACGCCCCTCCTCGACCGCGTGCTGGAGAATCGATTCCATGTTATCCTCCACGTCGAGGATGAAACACGCCGAGCACTGGGGATATTTATACGGTCCTTCCTCATCCTCCACCTCATTCACTTCTTTATTCTCGTCATCCCAGTGAAACGCTTTCATCTCTCCGGACGTGACGTTGTTCTCATGCCAGTGGCCGCAGTTAAACCAGACGGGACTGTTGAACGCCGCGTGCTGGTTGATCAGAAGCCAGGTCAACTCCTCCTCAAAAATTTGGGCGTCCTTCTCGGTGGCAAACATGTCGTCCTTCTCCCCCCAGTGGCGCATGGTTTTCGCCACACGATCCACGATCTCCCGCATCGATGACTCCCGTTCCTCCGAATCGTCCGGATCCCCGTAGAAGTACTTGCTCGACACGATTCGGACCGCGCGCTGAGACCAGGACTCGGGATGCTCCACCCCTTCCTGTTCAAAAATCACCTCCCCCTTGTCGTTGGTGAGCCCAATGTCACTCTCCACCCAGTTGATCTCCTCGTACGGATGCACCCCCTCCCGGCTGAAGTACCGTTCAAACGTCAGCCCATTGCGGTCCGTATTCGACGCAGGTTCACCGGATGCTTCCTGATCTCCCTGGTTAATCTCCTTCGTTTCGGCCGTGGTCGAAGCCTTTTCTTCGCTCATGGTTCCCTCTCCTGTAAAAAATATAACCCTGAAGAAAACGAATCGAACCCATCTCGCCGCGAGACATCCCACGGAAAAAAAACATCACACATCAAACAAAACGAGTGATACTCCCACTATTCGTATATGTCGTTGTATACACACACTTATACACTACATATTACGCTATTTCAAATCGTTCATTTGAATGAATCTTAGGCCATTTCACGGTCACATCCTGTGCAATGATCGGAAACAGTAGACAAAAGCGTGAAAATCCAGATAAATGAAGGGAAGAAACCTAACTAATTGTACGGTATAATTCAGAACCTCATTGAAACATTCGAGTCCATTCCCTATCTCCGTTCAAAGACGAATAAAAAATAAGAAGGTAGCAGTTCGTTGTTTTTTATCAGCTGACCAAATTAACATATCCGGTAACTGGTCAAAAATTCGTGGCTTACCGGGAAAGAAAGCAGTTTGCTTTCGTATTCAGAAAAATGATATTTCCTTCTCCATGGGTTCGTGACCAGTTACCATATCCGGGGATATTATGCACAAAAAACAGGGGTTGGACGGATCTTTTCCCAACAACAGTTTTGAAAAGGACATGCTCATGAATCGACAGTTCGACGCCGGTCGTGCCTCATCGAACGGAACCAATCAGGGATACCCGCATAACGAGAAGGTCGCTACCCCAACCGCGTCCGGGTCGATGAAGACCGGTACCTATCGACACCCGTTCTTCCGTTCAACCCCGCCAGGGACCGAACTGATGAAGACATTCGGAGAGAAGATCGCCCCGGCCTCCGGACAATCGACGTCGTTCCTGACTTCGCCCGGTGAACGTTCTGGTTCGAAATCTCCGTCACCGGGAAACCCCTCTTCCCAAAACATACATGGACCCCATACAACCTCAAATGAAAAACAGAATCGGTACACGAATAAAACATTTCTCTACCTTTCACTGGCAGTCGTCATATTATTGTCAGTCATTGTCGTCACATTGTTTGTCCAAAATGACAACGGTTCGAACGGCTCGAAGAACGTGGCACCTGCATCAGGAGATGATCCGGAGAAAACGCGTGAGGCGGACGGTTCCAGACCGGACGCACGGCCCGGGAACAATCGGGATTTGAACCTTCAAAAACGTATTTCCCGTCCGGACCCGGCTCCGACTCTTCCAGAGCACATCACCTCGTTCGACCCTCCATCATCGACCGTAAACGATGGGACCATCGGTGTCAGCAGCTGGACGAAAACGGCGGACCCGGACGAGGTCGTGGTCATCGGTGGATACGGATTCGATCAGGCCGGCGGCGTGACCTTTACCGTCTACGCGGAGTCCGGCGGTGATTCGTACCGGAAACAGGTGACCCCGTTCGTCCGCGAGCCGTTCAAAGCATCGCTGACCCTCCCGGCGGACCTGCCCGAAAACGGCCTGTACCTGATCTATCCGACCACGTCCGGTGGACGGGGCACACCGGCGCTCGTCAACCACACGGAAGTGTGGACGCTGCTTCCTCATTACCGCAATAACCCGGGTGAAAAGGTGGCGGTGTACGGACGAAACCTGACCAGGAATCACGGGGAAACGTCTTCATGGGTATACATAAAGCCAAAGGGAAAGAAGGTCCTCGGTACGTGGACGGAAGTCACGCAGGTGAACCCGTACCGCGTTGAATTCAGAATTCCCGAGGAAACCGATCCGGGGACGTATGAAGTCTGGGTGCATAACGGGCACGGCGGCGAATACGGCTGGTACCCGCTGCACGGAACGGCCGGCGGTCATACCGGACATTCATACCTGAACGTCACGAAACCACGCCAGTGGGATGGACCACACATCGACGTTACGGAGCTGGGGGCAACCCCCGACGACGGTCAACCGGACGACACGGCCATACAGGAGGCCGTACGCATCGCGAACGAGAACCGGAACAGTACCATCTATTTTCCGGAGGGCACATATCTTGTCGAGAAGACGGTGGGCCCCCTGAAAGGACCGGACCGATCCGGGCTTCGTATGATCGGGAACGGAATGGAGAACACGGTCATTGCCGGAACAAATCATGCACCACCAATCCCGACCGTCGAAGAAGCGGGAAACCATATTATCCTTCGGGACCTGACCTTCCGGCATCGTCTGGAAACGAAGAAAGGGGCACATGAAGACGGACGACACGTGCTCGAGTGCACCGGCGGATGGGACGCCAGCGACGGACTCACGATCCTCGACACCCGGATTGACGGACCCGAACAGACCACCGTGAACATGCCCCACCAATCGAACGTGCTGATCCGTGGTTGTGAGATCGTCTCCGGCGGACAGCTCCTGATGAGCGTTCAGGAAAGCTGGCTGATCGAGGACACGGATTTTTACGCCAAGAAAGATGCCCCTCTGATGATGTATCCGAAAGGGGCCTATAACCTCAGTGTCCGCAACTGTCGCGGTCTGAACCTGCACGAGGACGCGCCGGCGGTGGGACGATTCTGGACCTCCACCACCTACGGAAACCGCGTGGATAACCTGTATTTTGGGAACAATACCACCCGAAACCTCACGCCACGGGAGGCGTACCACGATCAGAATCAGGGTGAACAGTTCATGTGGGAGAGCATTGGTTCGATCGATCAGCAGTCGCCGGTAAAGGTTGAGGGAAATAGATATCATCTTAAGGAGGAACTCAACCACGAGAAACAGGTGGACTGGTATCACACGGTACTGGTTACCGCGGGCAAAGGACTCGGTCAGTACCGACTGCTGGGGAATGGAGATTCGGATTCAAACAAAATCTGGTCGGCTCACCCGGACTGGACCGTCCAGCCTGATACCGGCAGCACCCTTTCCTTCTCCTGGTCGGTGAACCGCTGCGTATTCTACGGAAATACAATCGACGGGCGCCCCCGTGCCGTCAACTCCGAAAGCCACATCGCCAGCTCCGGTATCCAGCCATGGGGAAGCTCCATTGAGTTCATTGTGGATAATAATACCTTTCACGAGGTACGGGAAGGACTCGTGCTGGACTCCTTTAAAGGGAACAAACGGGGACCCACCCCGACCTATTTTCACCTGATACAGGACAACACCTTTGACACGGTTCGGTGGGGCATTGGCGGGGATTCACAGGTGGGGAAAAAACAGACGTCGGACCTTCCGGGTCCCTCCACATTCGGGGTGATTATCCGGGATAACGTATTTAAGAACATCAAGAAAAAAGCCGTGCGATGGGGTGTGGGAGGCCGGGAGGGAGTCCGTGCGTTTGACATGGTTCATTTTGAAGGAAACCGGGTTGAGGACACGCCGACCGGGTTCAAGTTCGGTGATGCGGAGGAAGCGGTCAGCAGTTACGGGCACCACGGTTTCTTTGACAATCACCTCAAACGCGGCAAGGCCCCTCGGCCGGGCTCAATCGGCATCCACCTGTTTAACAGGGAACGCCTGCTGCGGGAGAACAATACGGTGCTGGATTTCGAAAATAGCTGGAAATTCGGGGAGTGAGGGGTGAAATCTCTCTCGCAAGTGAACGTTTCATCCCTCACAGTTCGTGTTGAAGTGATCAGGCATGGAAATTAAAAATTAATGTGTTCATTGACCTGTAACGGTTAAGTAAAGCCAATCCACGTATCTGTCGAACATCGTTTGTAATTTTAGAACCGTGACAGCGCACTCTCCTCATACGTTCGATCACCTATTTTACTCAGCTGGTAACAGAGAATGAAAAAAACATACGGGCTTTACACGTTCGTTCTCACGATCTTTGCCGTCACGGCAATTCAATCCAACTTATTTGCGGAACATTCAATCCTGTCGATTGGAACAGCGGATAACGACACGGGGGAATTCCAATTCGCTCCCGATCAATTTGAGCAGTTCTCGGAGGACCCCGTCTTCGTTCAGGGACGTTCACAGGAGGACGAATGGCCATACGTCCATCCCGGACCCGCCGACGACTGGGCCGGTTCAAGCCCTCATACCTTCTCCGTACTGTTTGGACTGGAGGGAACACTGAAGAAAAATGATTCAATACGCCTGATCATTGATTGTGTCGACGTCCACGATCAAAAACCCTCGACCCTTGACATCTCCCTCAACGGACAACAGGTATCCCGTCGTAAGCTACCGGCCGGAAAATCAGGTGAATCCGTGCGTGGGGATCTCTCCGATGCGAAAGAACATTTCTTGACCGTTGAACTTCCCGGCGAGCGTCTCCGGAAACAGATGAACTGGTTACAGATTCAAAACGTCAGCGGAAGCTGGTTTCTCTACGATCAGGTCAAACTGATCGGTCCCGATCGCATCTCGGGATCGGCGCCGGAAGATTCCGGGATCCTTTCAGCGAACGTTGAGGCCATCGGTCCCCGGATCGATGGGAAACCCGCTCAATACGCTTCCGTGAACATCTTCAGGCGGATCGAGGACCCCGTTCGCCTTCGGGTCAACGGGAAGGTTCATTCAGTTTCATCCCCCGATGTCATCACAACGGTTCGAATACCGCTCCCCCCCGCGGATCGCAGGAAAACCATTTCTGTCCATCTCCTGAACAGGCACCGGGTCGTTGACCGAATTCAGCTTACCCGACCGCCCGGGCGGCGCCTGACGCCGGCGGACCACGTGGACCCACTGGCCGGAACGGCAAACTCCCGCTGGATGTTGTTCCCGGGGCCCACACGCCCATTTGGCATGGTGAAGATGAGTCCGAACACAAAACCGGGGGTCGTGGACTCGGATGATTTTATGGATGCGGGCTACCAGTACAGAGCCGAACAGATTATCGGATTTGACCACATCCATTCCTGGGGGTTGGGTGGGTTGCTGACCATGCCAACCACGGGACCACTTCGCGTGAAAAACACGGAATACGGCAGCTCGTTCAGCCACAAATCGGAAACGGCATCAACCGGGTACTATGCGGTCACGCTTGAAGATTACGATATCCGGGCCGAACTGACCTCAACGAAGCGCACCAGTTTTCAGCGATATACGTTTCCGGAAACGGACGATGCCCGTATTCTGCTGGATTTACTTCCCCCCGCCGAGTACAGCTATCGCATCAAAGACGCCTCCGTGCGCCGTGTAAATGAAACGGAAATTGAAGGCTATATCGACGCCCACGTGGATGAGATGTACGATCAGCCGAACACGTACAAACTGCACTTCGTTGCGAAAACAAATAAACCGTTCGACACGTTTGGGGGATGGAATCAGGAGGGTTTTCAGAAAAACGTGGAGCGGATCACCGGTCGGGGAGATGGGGTATCCCCGGTGGGAGGGTTCGTGGAATTTTCCACCGAAAAAAACGAGGTGGTCAAGTTAAAAATAGGGGTTTCTTTCGTAAGTCTGGCGTCGGCAAGGAACAATCTGAAAAAGGAAGCGTCCCGGTTCGGCTGGGACTTTGACGCGTGTCGCAGGGCCTCCTGGAACCGCTGGAACGAACTGCTGCAGCGAATCGACGTCACGGCGACCCCCTCCACGCTCGAAACGTTCTACACGAACCTGTATCGCAGTTATTCCGGTCGGACGGTCATGAGCGACGTAAACGGAAAATACCGGGATATGTACGAAAACGTCAAACAGTCGGACACCCCGATCTATGGATCGGACGCCTTCTGGAACACCTTCTGGAACCTCAACCAGTTGTGGACGCTGGCCACGCCTTCCTACATGGAACAGTGGGTCAAGTCCCTGCTGACCATATACGAGGACGGCGGATGGCTCCCGGCGGGGCCGGCCGGCATCGAATACACCCGCGTGATGGTCGCCTCCCACGCCATCCCCATGATCGTCGGGGCCTATCAACACGGAATCACCGGGTTTGACGCTGAACAAGCGTTCCGGGCAATGGACCATCAACAAACCACCCCCGGAAAACAGCATTCAAGCGGCGGGGCCGTGGGCAACAAGGATCTTGAGGCGTACATGCAGTACGGCTACGTACCGGTCGATAAAGGGTTGGTCTCGAACACGGCCGAGTACGCGTACGACGACTGGTGTGTCGCTCAGTTTGCGAAATCACTGGGGCGAAATAAGCGGTACGAATATTACCGAAAACGCTCTCAAAACTGGAAAAACTCGTTCGATCCCGAAACAAAATTTCTTCGTCCCCGCCACTCCAACGGAAACTGGCTGGATTTTACGCCAGAGAAGCAGAGACGGGGACGGTACGCGGAAGGAAACGCGGCACAGTATACCTGGTTTGTCCCGCACGACGTCCGCGGCCTGGTGCAGAAAATGGGAAGGGACACGTTTGTCAACCGATTAAACCAATACTTTGAAGAGGCCAAATCGTCGAATTTTCAGGGGCGAAATTTCGGGGTCAATCACGGGAATCAACCGTCCATGCAGGTGGCCTATCTGTTTAACTACGCGGGCGCTCCGTGGCTCACACAGAAATGGGCCCGGGGTATCATGAATCGTTACTACGGGACGGGACCTCAGGATGCATATCCCGGACAGGAGGACCAGGGCCAGATGGGCGCCTGGTACGTGATGAGCGCACTCGGTCTATTTCAGGTGGACGGCGGCTGCCGCGAGAACCCGATATATCAGATCGGTTCCCCGGTGGTGGACCGGGCCTCCATTCAGCTTGACGGCAACTATTACAGCGGGGACGAATTTATCGTGGTAACGCATAATAACAACGACCGGAACCAATATATTCAGTCCGCGTCTCTTGACGGTAAACCGCTAAATAAACCGTACGTTCGTGCCGCCGACGTGCTTGATGGCGGCAAACTGGTCCTGGAAATGGGACCACGTCCGAACAAAAATTGGGGATCAGACCCGGACGACCTCCCCCCTTCTGCGATTGACGAGCCGTAGACGTCCGCTTCGAAAACACGTCCGATAGCAGAAGATAAATTCACGGGGTGCTGAGGCGCCGTTCGGGTCCATCGAACAGATACGGTTCAACAGCGCCCTTCAGGTGAACGAAAAATTTCTCCGTTGACAGACCCTCGGGAAGCTCGTCATCCGGGGCAACCAGACAAAGTTTATGAACGGTTCGTTCTTCGGGTAGTTTGAAGGTTTTTTCCTGCCCCGTGTGAAGCGGACCACCATTTAAAGATACACCGATGTAACCACGCTCTGTGGTGGAAAGGTTGACCCGGGCCGGTTTGTCCGGGTTTATACGGGCCACCCAGTGTGTTCTTCGCATCCAGCGACGCTGCATAATGTAAGCTTTGTCCTTTACTCTCAATCCGGCATGGGCATTATGGATCCGCACATCGAACCATGCTTTGTGATCCCCGCCCGTGACGACCAGTGCGTAGGTGCCCGTTCGGGGGGCTCTGTGCTTCATCGTCCCTTTTTCACCTTTTTGAACAGCCCCCCGGAGAAGTGTATCTCCGTCCGGATTCAACAGGGCATACTGGACGGGCATGGGCCGGCTCTCACCCGCAAGGTGAGTAAAGTCAGCGGTGATCGGATCGCCCTCTCGTGCATAAATATGAAACGTGTGACGATTTCGCAACGTAAACCATCCCGGCTCCCCGGATCCATCTCCCGACGGCCGGAGCTGTGGGACCTCCACGTCCCCCACATCGAATGGGCGAAGGGGAGGTTCCGGGGGTCGATGAGGGATGGAATTGGCCTTTTCTTCGCTCCGGAGGTCGGACAGGATCTGACTGTTGGCCCGATCGAACGCCTGCCAGTAATCGTCCGCGGAGTAGCGGGGGGGACGACGATAGATGTTTTTGGACGGGGTCGCGTCGGGATTCAACATCACGAGGTTCCAGTTGGAATAGCCGTCCGTTTTCATGCCGGCGTGATAGGCCTGCACGGTAAGATCCTCCGGTCGATAATTTACCGGCGTAAACCACGGAACGTAGCGGTTGTTGGGGTTCAGTTCTTTGAGCCGCTCCTGTTCGCGAAGAACCGCTTCCCTGAATCCCTTCCCTTGATACATGGACCAGCTGTCCATGATCGCCGGTACGTTTTCCGTGGCGAGATGCTTTTCGAAGGCCCTGTAAAACCAGTTTCCTTTTGTTGGCATTAAGCCGAGTACGAGCTCCGGGTTGATGCGATGCATTTTTCGTTCGAAGCGCCGGGCCACGTCCTCCAGCTGGTTGCTGAACCAGGACCGGTATTTCTGCTTCATTTCATTCTCCCGCAGATAGGCCCCACGCCTCTTTGCCGGCACGTTTTCTTTCGCCCCGGTGTCAGCGGCGAAACGCGTCCACGCATGGTCGTCGTATGAGATGGTGCTGGTTTGACCAATGTGTTCAAGGTCCACCTTGACCGCCGCTATATTCATCTCCTTGCTCACTTCTGCCAGCTGATACGCCCGATGAAGCCAGCGTTCCCATAGTCCTTTGTGGATCGGACTGAACCGGTTTTCCTTGACCGTCCCATCCGCAAGCACGAGCGGGGGGTACTCCCCGTGTTTTTCAGGGTGTCTTGTGGTGCCGGGTGCCCCCTCGTACACGTAAAGCATCAGGGTTAAATCCCGTTTCTCTGCCACACGGCACAACTCCTTCAGGCGCCGCCTGCGGTCCGTATCGGACAGGTTGCCGGGTTTGACCTTAAATTCACACGCCGTGAA
>CAYXQY010000080.1:0-16183 GCA_964466525.1 uncultured Planctomycetia bacterium | reverse complement strand
TCATTGGTACAAGAAATTGAAAGCCGATTCTGTGTGGGCTTTCCTGTGAAGTCAGTAGAAAGCTCAGTGCGGTAGAACCGCATGCTGAGTTTGACGAGAGGGGAGGATGCCCCAGTGTTCTGGGCGCATCCCTTCCCTACTCTACTCTAATTACCCGTCCCGGTCACGAACGTGTATTCAGAGGGGATGATAAACATGACGGGCGTTCAAAGCAGAACGAATATGACAGTTTCTTCTCCACGAAGGGAACTGTATCTATGGATTGCAATTGTGTTCGATCTCTTTGAGACAAAAGAGGGCGGCGGAGGCGAGGACGGATACGACGAGCTGTACGTGTCTCCGTTCAGCGAAAAACAGGTGCAAACGCGAAATGAAATGTCTGATTGAAGGAAGAACCTTGGAAGGCATGAAGAACGGGGACGGAAAACGTTTTGATTTCAATTGCTTTATGATATAAAGTAAACGCGACATGCATCAGCAAGACGTGAAAAGACGCCTGTCCCACATCTACGATCACGTGGCCCGGAACGAGGTGTACCGGGGGTACCGCTCGATTCCGGTGGCACTCACGGGTGTGATTGCTATTCTGGCCGCCGGCCTGCAATCGACGGTGCTGACAGCAGCCGTTCCCGGGACGTTTGTACTGTACTGGGCATCTGTTGCTGCAATATCAATGAGTGTTGCCGGTGTTCCGGTCTATCTACGGTACCGTCGCGCGGATACGCGGATTGAGCGGCGTCGTACACGGAAGACCGTCGGACAGTTAGTTCCGTCCATTCTGGCCGGTGCAATGTTGACGGGCTGCATAACGTACGCGGCACCGCCGTCCATCCCCCTGCTTCCCGGACTTTGGGCCCTGCTGTTCGGGCTGGGAATCCATTCGTCCCGTCCGTATCTGCCCGCTGCGACGGCGTGGGTGGCCTATCTGTATTGTGGGGCCGGGCTTCTGTTGATTCTGATGGCTCCGGCACTGGAATTGTCTCCCTGGGGAATGGGGCTCACGTTTGGTTTTGGACAGTTTCTTTCGGCAATCGTTTTGTATCGTCATTCCGAACTCGAATCGAATGAGCACGCGTGAAGGAAACCAATCGGGTCGGTATGCGTACGAGGGGTTGGACCGCACGCTTCACGAACGAGCCCGTCTGTCCATTATGACGTCTCTGATGTCCAATCCGGACGGGTTGTATTTCAACGACCTGAAAGCCCTGTGTGATTTATCGGACGGGAACCTGAGCCGTCACCTGTCCGTGCTTGAGGATGCGGACCTGGTGATAAGTGAGAAAGTATCCCCTCCGGACTCAGGCCATGACCGAACGAAGTACGATGTCAGCGAAACGGGGAAAACGAAATACCTCAGGTATCTTGACGAACTCGAAAAGCTGGTTGAGGATGCCCATACCTCCACCGAAGAGGTCAATGGATCCGAAGGAGAAACCCCGGGAACATCCCCCTCGTTTTCCCCGTCGGCCTGATTTACCGTATTTTTTTCGTATAAGCTTTATATCATAAAGTATCTATGGATTGTTGAGCGGAGAAATATGACAAAACAGGATGATACGGAAAAAACGGAGCGGGAAGGCACGGATGCGGTTTCGCTTGAACGGGTTGTTCCCGGGCGGTTTTCGCTCTTTTCAAAAATGATTCTCTGTGTGATCATCATTTTTGTGGCGGATTTTATCTTTTACGATGCACCCCTGGGGTGGTTGACGGGTGGTTTTCTTCTGCTACTGGGTGGAATTATACGGTCCGTGCATGGAGGGTGGCCCGTTGATACGTCGGGATGGGTTGTGATGGGGTGGTTCGTCTGCATCTCACTGGGCCTGGTACTGAGTGTTACACCGATGTCTGTTTTTCTGGGCATGGTAAGCCTTCTTGCACTGTATTCCGTTCGCCGATTTTCACGAATGGGTCATGTCTTTTCATACCTGGGAACCATGCTGCTGGATCTGGTTCAGATCCTTTTTTCACCGTTGCTGGATTCATTTCGGGTGATGACGGTTGCCCGGAGGGAGGAATCTGGCGCGTGCGGGTTGATCAAACGCGGCGTTCACTGGGTGATTGAATGGGTCGTTCCAGCGGGATTATTTTTCGTGTTCCTTGTTCTTTTCTCGCTGGCCAATCCCATTTTCTCCAGCGTGTTTCATCCGCTTCGCGTACTGTTCTGGATCATGGTCGGTGTTCTGGTCTGGGGACTTCTGCGAATTCCACGCTCCGTTTTTGGTTTTACGATCACTTCCTTTCGGACCTCCCTCCTGTCCGAGACGATACCACGAATGTCCCCCGGAGCGATTCGTCGGAGCCTACTTGTGTTCAACCTCCTGTTCCTGATTCAAAACGGCCTTGATTTGATGTATCTGTGGGGCGGAAGGGCACTTCCGGAGGGCATGACGTACGCGGAATACGCACATCGTGGGTCGTATCCGCTCGTGGTCACAGCTCTTCTTGCGGCGCTGTTCGTGCTGATCTGTTTTCGGGCCGGCGAGAAACCTGCTCGTATGAAATGGGCACGGCGAATGGTGTACCTGTGGATCGTTCAAAACATCGTGCTGCTTGGTTCGGCGGCGTGGCGATTGTGGATCTACGTGGATTTCTATGGCCTGTCACGCTGGCGCGTCGCGACCGCTTTATGGATGATGCTCGTTGCCACAGGGCTGATTTACATTTTACTGCGTATCCTCGGAGGGTACACAAACCGGTGGCTGATGAATGTAAACGCCCTCACCGCGATTGTGTTGTTGACCGCCTGCACCTATGTAAACGTGGACCGTTTCATTGCCGAGTACAACGTGACGCATTGTAAGGAGGTGAGCGGGGAAGGAGCCTCGATTGATGTTCGGTATCTGGGGACACTGGGATCGGACGCTGTTCCGGCGCTACAACGGCTACGCCCGCATGTTAAGGACGTACGGAAGCGAAAACGGATTTTAACGTTTGAACGGAAATATACGAAGCATCTTGTCAGGAAGCTGCAGGATTGGCGTGGATTTACGTATCGAAGGAAGGAACTCCTTGAAGTCATTATCGATCCCCCTTTGGAAACGTAGAAATCAATCATTCACAACGAGAATAGAGAAGTTCAGCAACATGGGGAATCAAAACAAAGGAGTGTTTTTTAAAATATCTGGAAAACGTTTCGCCTCGTCCTTTCGGGTGCAGCTGGAACAGTGTGGTGGACTCCGTGCTCCTCCGTATGATCCGTTTAACGAGGATATTTCGGTCGTTTGCTCCGTGGCGGACCATAGTGAACTTATTTCTGACCGGTTCAAGGGGACGGTTTACGAGATTGACAGTCGGAAAACTGCTTCTTCAAACACGCCTCCGGCTCCGTGCGTTAACGACCCCTCCTCGTAGCTCATTCCGTGGTCGGTGGTAATCACCAGCCGGCGGTTTTTCGCTTTGCAGTGTTCCACCAGCGGGGGAAGCTGTCTCCGCAGTGTGTTTTCCAGGTACGATGCGAGGTTGACCAGTGATCGTGCTCCGGAGTGCGCTTCCCGATCCATGATAGCCACCCGAACCAGAAGCGTACCGTCCGTCCGCTCGGCGGGAATCAGATCCAGGAGGGACACCTCCTCATCGCCGGAAACGGTAACATATTCTCCTTTCCGTTCCTGAAATACCTCCACCGGGTCCCGGTTTTCGGGAATGTCAAAAAGCACACGAAGAACCGTTACCGTCTCCGGCGTTTCGGTCAGGCGGTGCCATTGTGTTTCCGGGTGTGCAATCCCCGTTTCCAGGTTCTCCTCGAGGTACATCCAGACGTCGGGAGGAACCCCGTCCAGAAGGAGTACCAGCGGGTGATCGTCGGTCTCGATCGGCGGGACCGGATCCAGGGATTCCAGCCATACCCCGCTCTCACGGGCAAGCTGTTGAATGGATCGCTGAACGTCCTTTCGAATTCGTTCGCTGGCCCAGGGATCCTCCGCCAGCTTTGCGAGTTCAATACGTGTGCGCAATTTGTCCGGAAGGTCCTTCGAACGTGTTTCACACAGTTTCCTGAGATGTTTCAGCTTTGTTCGAATTTCCGAACGCACCTCTCGATCAAGGTGCTTCGGACGCCGTTCTTCCTTGCCATTCGCAGAGCGAACCGCACGAGTAGCCGACTCCCCGTCCCGGAGGATTTTTTCGACCAGTGCGCGCCACGCCTGCTGGACCGCGGCCGTGTGAGCGGGTTCGACCAGTAGAAAGGAAACCAGTTCGTCCGCGGACATCCGATCAAACGCCTGCGAAAAGTCGGACACGGGATAGGCCGTTTCCAGGGCCTGTTGAAGGTTGTCGTGCACCTCCTGTGATCGGTTTGAACCTGACAGGTCGAGGCTCGATTCGTTCCGAAGACGGTGAAACAGCGGCCACCAGGCGGTGGCACCGGGGACGTTTCCGGCCGTTTCAGTTCCGTTCGCGTCCACCTCATCCAGAACCAGTATCACGTCGTCCGGTTCTCCCTCCAGCCACTGTTCGAAAATGGACCGAATTCGATCGGGGGTGAGCCGACGGCCGGAAAGAGGCTTCAGGAGGTTCCTCAGGTGTTTGTTTTTCGTTTCCAGGTTTTTCTCGAGCGCAATACGAAGTTCCCGACACCCGGATTTGTCCAGCCGGTCCAGCAGCCCGTGTCCGTGGACCTGTTCCGGCGTTCCCAGGTAGTCGGCCAGGGATCGCAACCGTTCAGCCGTTTCCGGTTCCATGTCGCTTACGGCGTAGGCGCGCGCCCGGAGTGCTTCGATAACGCGGTCCTCACAGAGCACATCTGCGTACTGCTCAAGGGCCTCGTCCAGCCGCTCGGGCAGGGGGGCGCGTTCGTTTTCCTCCTTCTCTTCCGTTTCCGTTCCCGGCATAAACCCGCAACCACAAACCGGGGATTGAAGGAGTTCCTCTTCGGTCCGCCGGTCACACGTGCGTTCGTCCTCTTCCGACCGTTCCTCCAGCAACCGGTTCACCTCCGGCGGCCGATCCAGCGCCGAAATCTCGGACAGTCGCTCGATCAGTTTCAGGGTCCGGCCGGCTTCAGCCGACAACTCCTCCTCCTGCTCCGTTCCTTCGTAGTACCGGTTATGCCGGGACAGGTAATCCTCCAGGTACAGGTCGCGGAACGCCTGAAACCGGTTTTCCAGAACGTCCCCTCCGTCCGGCAGGATCGACGCCTCCGGATGGTCGAAGATTTCCTCGATCTCCCGGACGTGTTCCCGGATCTCTTCGTTGTGTTCCGCCGCCTTTTCCACCGCCCGGTGTCCGACGTAATGCGAGGTGAAGATGAAGGAATCCATGGACTCGGAGAAAAACGCGTGCGCGTTTTCGACGTACTGCAGATCGTCCTGTGTGACGTTCTCCTGATCCCATGCTTTCAGGAATCGTTCAAGGCCCTTTCGGGGAGAATACGACACCTTGATTTCGTCGAGCACGCGATCAATTTTCTCGCACGTCCGGAGCAATTGGTCGAGGTCAAACGAGGAAAAGGCGGCGTATCCGCGAACGTCCTCGAGCAGGTCGCCGAGTTCGTCCAGCCGGTCTTTCGTGTTTTCCTTGAACGACCGGGCCTGTTTCCAGGCTTCTCGCTGCTGTCGGAGCCCGAAGGAGTCCCACGATCCGGAAGGAAGAAGAAACGAACAATCGGTGGTCAGAATCTTGCGGGCGGACCGGTCAATCAGTTCCCCCGGAGCCACCTCGTCGGCGTCCTCCACCGTGTCCAGCTTCAGGTATTCCAGGGGAACACGCCGTCCGCTGCGCCGGATGGAAATGTGTCCCACGTGGGCGAGGGAAACGAGGAGAAAGGAAATGGTGTCCTCCGGAACGCCAAACGGTCCGGTTCGAAGGGACCGGCAGAGGACGTCCAGATCGGTGGGTTCCGAATTCGAAAGGGTTGAAAACAGTTCCGAAAGAAGGGGATGTCCCTCCGGATCCGGTTCCACCCGGTACGCGGCCGATTGCACGTTCACCAGCCCGAGGGGAACCGCGAGACCCTCAATCGCTTCGGCAATGCCCCGGTCGCGCGCTTTCTGAAGCGAAAGACTTCCTTCACGGATCAGGTCGTCCAGCAGCCGGCGGTACAGACGGCGGGAGGGAAAGACCCCGTCGGGTTCGATTTCCTGAAACCGGGGAAACCGGTTTTCAAGCAGCGGTGCCGCTCCGGTTTCGATGAACCGGTCAAATTTCTTCACCTCCCGAAGCGACTGTTCCACGAGGTCCGGGTGGTTTTTGAACTCTCCGCGGTACATCGTTCGGAGAGCGGCCTGATGGGCGGGGTTCCGGAGTTCGTCCACCTTTTTTTCGGCGAGGGGCTGAAGGGGTTCGTCCACCGGATTCCCTTCGTTCATCGACTGCAGCACACGCTTTGCCGCGTGATAACGAACAATTTCTTCGGCGTTTTCCCCTTCCGGTTCGGATAGCAGCCAGAGGTCCGTGTCCGGCGGAAGGGGGGTCTCCTCGTCCATCGGGAACCCGATCAGTACAGCGCAGTCCGCTTCTCCGTTTTCGATCCGTGTTTCCACCTGCTCGAACAGCTCATGGTGGTTCCGGAAGGGAAGAAAACCAACGATCACCGCCCGTTGGCTCCGGCGCCAGGTAATATTTCTGGACGGAAGGCCCTCACACAGGGAGCGTCCCGGCCAGGCGGGGGACGGGTCCAGTTCCCGTACGGTTTCCACCAGCAGTTCACGGCGGCTGGCCTGAATCTCCTCGGCTTTTTTGTCAATTCGACGTCCGAGGGTTCGGGCATGGTCCTGTTCCCCCGAGATGTGGTAGGTGGCCTCCAGCGGGTCGCCCGAGTCCGGGCGTTCTTTTTGCAGCATCCCCGATTCCGCGGCCACGGGATCCAGAATGACTTCCGAAACAAAGTTTCCGCTGAGCTCCGGGTCCTGTGGTGACAGCATACAGGCCGCCAGTTCCGCGAGGTCCGTGGGGGTCAGCGGTCCGGCGGTCTGATGGATTTCGTAGAGCACCAGAATCCGGAACAGGCGGCGGGCGAGCGCGACGTCCTCGTCGTCCTCCAGCACCGTTTCGGCGACCTCGTCCAGGTGCGGTACAATCGTGCGGGGATACTGATTCAACTCGGAGTACTCCGCGAGCCGCTCGCGAAAATGCTCGTAAATTTTGTCCGGCGCCAGCAGTTCATCGGGGGGACGGTCCAGGATGCCCGGGATGTTTCGTTCCGGATCCCCGGCGATCTGCGCGTGCACGAAATCCACGATCCCCCGGTGACGGGAAAACAGTTCACTTAACCCTTCCAGTAACTCCAGGGTTCGGGGATGGACGGGGTAAATGCGGTGAAAATGAGGGGATTCCCACTGGAACCCGGGGAAATGATCGCGGTACGCCTCGTACACGGCGCGGATGACCTCGCTCGCTCCCGGTTTGAGCCGGACCAGGCGGTTGCGGATCAGGTCCCGAATATGAATGCGAGACAGGTACAGCACGACCGGATATCGATCCTTGATCTTCCGGAACGTGGGCTGTTCGATGGCGCCCGTTTGTTCGAGGCTTTCCTGAACCGCGCCGATAATCCACAGCGGTTCGTCCCGTGCTACTTCGCCCATGAGCTGCAGCGTGCGGGCGTCTTCGTTCAGGCTCGAGGCGTCCGGCTTCGATCGAAGGAACTCACTGAGCTCGTCCAGCATCAGGACGGTTCCGTCGAACCCGGCCTCCCGAACCGCGTCAAGCGCGCGGCTGAGGGTGTCCCGCCGTTCTTCGACCAGGGAGTTGACGGATTGAACCCCCTCTTCTTTAAGCAGTTTGATCCCGATCGACGAAGCGTCACGCGGATGGGATCGGGTCCACTCCGGCACCTGCCCGGGGTCGACCCCGGCTCGTTCGGCGAACTCGTTCCGCAGCGACTCCTCCTCCAGGACGTTCCGGATCACGTCCAGGAACCGGGACATCGGGGACAGGTCCATCTCGATTCCCTTTTCGTGCAGCTTGGTTTCAATGGCCTCGATAACGATCTGTTCGAGCCCGGTTCCGGACCGGTAATCCACCAGCGAAACCGTGACGGGCAAAAGCGAACGTTCCTCGTCCCGAAGCTTAGATAGCCCCTCGTGCTGTTCGGTCATGTGGTCCGATCCGGGACGTTCTTCGAGCCAGGCGGACAGGGCGGCGAGGAAATGGGATTTTCCGGAGCCGAACTCCCCCCGGAGGAAGTACCCCTTTCCGTTTCCACGGCGGATGGCTTCGGTGAGCGCGTGGAGGTGTTCGGTGACCTCCTCCGTAAACACAAAACTTGTACAGGTATCCTCCGGTCGTTCCGTTGCGTCCTCCAGCCGGACGACGGTGCGTACCGGAGGAACCTCGATCAGGTCCTTCATTTTATCGGCCATGTCTGTTCTGGATCCGTTGAGTTAACCCTGTTGTGTTTGAGTCCGGAGTGTCGTTTTTCAATCTACTGAAAGAAGCAGTTCCTGTTCCCATTAATTCCGGCGCTGTCAGTCGAACACAGGTAGATGCGTCCGTTTGCAGCCCTTCAAAAGCAGGGGAAGGTAGAGGTTCAATTGTAACACGAATGAAACCGGTCAAAAATCCGTGAAAAAAAGATGATTTGTCCGAATACGAAAGCACGGATGCCAATGGTAGTGAATTAAGCGAGCCCCCTGCTATTTGGTAGAATTTTGGCCCAATAAGATGAGAAAGGGATTCCCGTGAACGTGTTTCTATCTGTGTGCGTAGGGAGAAATGAATTCGAACGGTAGAAATACCTTCTTGTGAGCCCCGTAGCGGGCGTCAGATGATAGCCCCGGGAGGAGCGGAGTGAAACGAAGCGGAACCCGGGGTCAAACACGGCAACGAGGGGAATTGGACCCAGCCTGTTCTTACCTTCACTTTTAATGTAATTTGTATGAACAGGCTGGGTGGATCGTAATGGAACGCTCCATAGTTTCAGATAATTCCACCGGTGGGATCTTGTCTCGAACTTCATCACATGAACTTTCCAGGGGTGAAAAACCCCGTTAAAAATGGAATATTCATCAGTGATTCGCTTCATTCACGGCCATTGGTACGGATGCTCTCGTTCCCTATAAGCCACGGATTCTTGACCGGTTACAACGAATGCGGGATGCATTCGTTCCCGGTCCTTCCCCCGAGTTTTTGACCGGTCACGTCCGTTTCCGTAAAGAACGGTTTTCACCTTCCGTTCTCCGTGAGATCGGCCGCGGGGTAGAGGGCGTGTTCCCCGTATCGAAACTGTTCGCAGCAGCATTCCGGAACGATCATTGAACATTCGACCCGAAAGCATACCGTCAATCCGGGTTGATTTCCTGTTCGACCTTCTTCCGGTGACCGTACAATTTCTTTTGATCCGGATGCATTTCAAGAAGTTCGTCGTAGAAGTTCAACGCACGATCCAGCTGTTCCGTGCGCCGGCAGGCGGCAATGTAGGCGTTGTGCACGTAGTAGTCGGTGGGGGACTGGCGAAGCAGTTCTTCCATCATTGGTATCGCTTCCTCCTCCCGGCCGGACTTCGAAAGGGAAAAGGCCCGTTTTCTCTGTACGTTCGAGGACGCCTCCTCCCGTTCGATTTTCCGGTATTGTTCCGCCGCCGTTTCCTCGTCGCCGGCCCGCCGGCAGAGGGACGCATAGATTTCGCGGTACACCGGAGGACGGGACGGAATGCGGGCCAGCCGAGCGTATCGCTTCCGTACGGTTTCAAGCCCTTCTTCTTCCACGTCCATCTCCACCAGTTCCCATAGCGTCTCACGGTCGTCCGGTTCGATTTCCAGCAGGCGATCCGCGGTTTCCCGTGCTTTTTCGGTGCGTCCCAGGCCGGCCAGCGCTTTCACCTTCCATCGCAGGGTTTGCTTCTCGGAAAACGACCATTTCTCCAGGCAATCGAGCACCTTTCGCCAGGCCTGTTCCCGGACGAGAATCTCCACGATCTGCCGTTTCGCCCGACGGTCCACGTTCGAGCCGGAGGCGGCCTCCCGGAAATCTTCCAGGGCCCGATCCATGCGGTTCAGGGCACGGAACGCCCTGCCGCGGGCCATCATCGCGTATTCGTTGTCCGGCGCCACGTCCAGCGCGTTCCGGGCTTCCCGAAGGGCCTTTTCGTGCTCACCGGCCCGGAGGTGCGCACGGGACAGGTGGGTCAACCAGAATGCGTCCGTTCCGCCGCGCTGTTCAAGTTCTCGATCGGCCAGTTTGATGGCGTCTCGAATTTTTCCCTCTTCAAGCAGATCCTGAAACCTCCGGTACGCCTTCGTGGTCATGATTTCTACATACGAGCCTGACTCAAGGAAAACCGGTGCACAACTATTCTTTACAGTGTAAATCAGTTCACGAACCGGGTCAAAAAAACGAAGGGCATGGATAACAGAAATAACCCGTAGCCAGAAAGATCAGAACGGCACCTGCCTTACTCATCTGGAAGAAGACAGCAACGAAAACATCGCCGTTCCCGACAACGACAACCTCTGCGATGAAACCTTGCATCCTCTCCTTGATCACGAATCAAACGTAGACGGAGAGGATTTCTGAAGAATTATTTTGAGGAGATCGGCTTTGTAGAAACCCTTTCAATTGAGCTCCTTATCTACTCTTCTATACCAGAAAATACGAACGAAACTCTGCAAATCATACAGTTGTTTCAGGAACTGCTCGACGTTGTGTGCAATGCAACGGACAATCATTTCTCGAAGTTGACGATACCCGTCTCGGGCCGAAACCGTCTTGGACGGTTTGCGTTTGATCATCGAGAAAACGGTTTCGTTCAGGTTTCTACAAAGACGAACAAGCAAGTGAATCTCCATGTGAACGTCCTCGTCAAGCCTGCTTCGGATGAAAAAATTGAGATCACAGCGGAACAGATCGATGAGCTGGTTGACGAATGGTCGAGTGTGGCCTGACAAACAGGAAAAAACTGTTGACAAACTCGTTTTTTCAAGTTTAATAAAATAAATCAAGGCTCAGGGGACCAATTCCGACCCGCACAGTTTCATGACCCCCATTTCCGCTAACGTATAGGACACAAACACTCCACCACGAAAAAAAATTGACAACCGCTGCCAGATGAACCGACACCCGAATGCAGCATGAACGTGTTACTACCACCACCTTGCATAAAAATTGTTCATTCCTGATAATGACCGTTTCGGCAACCCGGATCTGAAACCCGTTTAGATTGATCCTGTACGAGATCGAAATGGTTCACGTCCCATTCGTATCCGACGAGCACCGTCCATCCGAACGATTACCCGCCCCCGGAAACCCTGCCCTGCCACTGCTGAGCGTCATACTCGTCATTTTTTTGACTGCATCACTCGTCCAACCCGCCGAGGCAGAGTACACGCTTCGACTGGTAAACGTCTCTCGAACCGATCTGAAAACCAACCTGTTAACCATCGAACTCGACCAACTACCCGAACAATTTCGGACGGACAAACTGCAGGTGTTTGCTTCCGGCGGCAAACAGCTTCCCGCTCAGATTGACGACCTGGACGGGGACGGAACACCGGACGAGATGATTGTGGAGGTCCGGATTCCTGGCGGGCAAACGGAATATTTGAACATAAAAAAGGGAACCCCCTATACAGCGGAAAGCTCCCTGGACGTTACGGAGAACTCGATACGCAACGAACTTATTGAACTGCACGAGGGGCGATCGGATCTGGGAGGAGCGTTTGGCCCCGTGATCGATCGGTCCAGCGGTAAACCGTTTCTCAAAGGAGCCGTCGCAATTTCGGACAACTTCGACGGCCGGCATGCGGAGACGAACGTCCGTGTGATCACAAACGGCCCCATACGGGCCATCACGGAATACACCGGCACCGTCGAAGCCGGCGGCCATCCATATCGGATCCGCAAGCGAAACATCCTGTATCGAAACCGGCGGGGATTCGATCTTCAATGGGTGTTTGAAAACCTCGGAAATGAAGCGGCACATCCTCCGCGGATGCATCTGAAAGGATCAAACGCAGGAGGGGTCCGGCCGCAGGAAAAATACGACCGTGACGGCACCCTTCTGATGCCTGTGGAAAAGAACAGCTGGGATTTTCTCACCCCGCCCTGCTGCGGAAAAACGGGAGAGCGGCTCAAGAAACTGATCATCAGCAAAAACACCGGCTATGGCATGGGGGTGATCAGTAACACGGTGAAAGGCTTTGACGGCATGAACTTCATGAACAGCGGGAGTAAAGCGGGAAAACTGCTCGTGGGGGGTAGTTTTTCAGAATACGGGAAAAGCACCCTCCATACCGACGCGAGAACCTGGAAGATCGAACCCGGACAGAGCGAGGGCCTGACGCTTTCGTTCCGCTTCTACAAAGGCCCCCGGAAATCCATCAAGAACAGGTTCCTCGAGGACGCCGTCGCTGCCGGAGGGGTCGTGAACGTCATCTCCGAACACAACGACCTCCTTGAGATCGCCTCACATCCTCAGCATCTCGTCGAGGAGTTCGAGACGACCGACCGCTGGCTCACCGACCGGCCCGTGAAGACCACGACCGAAGATGAAACGGTTACCATCCGGACGGACCAATCCGGACACGGCATTTACACGCCGTTCACACGCAACTTCGTGGAATCCACTGAACTGCGTGCCGGCGTCAATGGCCTCTCCCCCGGTACCGCCGTAAAGGCAACCCTCGTAGACCTCCGGACGGGCACGGAATACGACCTGGCCACCTGGGACGAACCCGGAGATTACCGGAAGGACATCGTACGAACCGTACAGGACTGGTACTACCACCTGGCGTGGCACGAGAAAAAAACGCAGTGGCGGTTTAAAAAGCGGAAATACGGGAATCACAGGTACAGCGGAGAAGGCCAAGACCCCGAGCCGTATTACGCCGTCCCGCTCGGGGGCGTCCGCAAGCTGTTGCTGAAACTTCAGCTCGTATCGACGAACGGAGAACGATCATCGACCGACGGTCCTCTCCGGGCGACGCTGGACCGCGTTGCGTTTGAATCGTGGATGTCCCCCCCTCCAATGGCGGCCTCCCCGTACGACGGGGTGACCGTATCGGACGTGGCCCTGACTTTTTACCTGCTGGCGCCGGAAGGGGAGTGGAACGTCAGCGAATACGAGATTCAGTTGAGCAAAAACAGGCAATTTGATCCCGTCCGTAAAACGTACAGCCACCTCGTCAGGAACACCGGGAAAATGTGGACCAAAAAAGCGTCGAACTTTTACGAGAGCTTTACCCCCGGGGAATTGCCGGATCCGGGCAAATACTATTGGCGGGCCCGCTCGCTCACCAGGGCCGGGGTTCCGGGCGAATGGAGTGAAACACGATCCCTGACCATCGAACACACGGATCAGGAGACCGAGGAACTCAGGTGGGAAATATCCCCGCGCAATCCGCGGTTTATCGTTCGGGGAGCGATCGGTGAGCCCCTTTTGCACATGGACCAGCAGGTACGAGATCACCTCCTCCGACACTTTGGAATCACCCCGGTTCCCACGTCTGAAAAGCTGGACGCGTTGATGAACGAAGCCAAAAACACGCCGCTCGACAAACTCTATCAATCCCCGGACAACAGGAAAAGAAGCGACCTTCAAAAACGCCTCGGAGGCTGGCAGAGCGTTCCACCCAAGCTGGTGAAATTTCACAAACAGGCAGACCTGGCCATGATGGAATACCTGTTTCGAAACCACCCCGATTACGCCATGGGCGTTACGTTTGGGGAAAAGGGCATTCAGGAGCCACACTTTCAGCGCGCGCTCAAGCTGGCGTCCCGGTACGGCCGGTTCGCCACACAGCTTGGAGGACAGTACCACGGGACCTCCGGACGAGCAGGAGGAGATTACGAAGCGGTAAAACAGCGTAGCGAATATTTTCTGCCGATCATCAAAACCAATAACCCGAACGCCCCCTTCGCCAAAGCCCTCTGTGCGATGGGCTCGTACATGGCCGGGCGCTGTCATGGCTGGGGGGCTGAAACCGAATGGGGAAGCGCGTATAAATCCCTCGGCTATCGCTGGGAACGAGCCTACAAACCACAGGTCAAAACCCGACCGCTGGATTGGATGTCTTCGCTGATCATGGGCCTGGCCGGCGGCGCCACCGTTTACCGGATTGAAACCGCACGGGGTAAATCCACCTCGATATGGAACGAAAACGAACGGGAACTCGGCGACCTCTGGACCCGTGCGCTGGGCCCGTTTATCAAGGATCTCCTCAACGAGAACTTGATTCCCACCCGCAGCGAGTTGCACGAAAGTGTCAAGGTCGCAATTGATTCGAAGCTCGAGTACGGTGAATCACGCTTTAAAGCGGGGGGGTCCTTTCCGTTTCACGTGGTCGGCAAACTGAACGGAATTGACGTGGACGGCAAACCCCCCGGGGACGTATTTAACACCCAGTGGATCCCAGACCGGGCACCGTTTGGTATCGTCCCGGTCCTGCCACTGGATCGAAGCCGGGAAGAGTATAACAACTTCCAGAAGGTGGTGGACGCCGAACGGTTCGAGACGCCGGAGGAGGCCGTGACGTATTTCGAACAGTTTTATCCGGAGGACGAAAGCGAGGCATGGACGCATTTGATCGGGGACACGGGCCTTGTCATCAACTCCTTCGACTGGCGACGGGAGGCAAAACCACAGTACTACAAATTGAACCTCACGAAAGGACCCGTAGAAACCGTCGAAGGAACGGTTTCCTACCGGGAGTACCTGCTGATGAAACAGCGTGAAAACGAGCTGTTCATGCACACAAACGACTACGCCGTGCGCTATACGAAGTTGACCCTGCACAGCCGTGACGGAAACCGGCTGAAGATCAACGTACGTCCTGCGAGCGCGCTGACGAAAGCCAATTGGAACAACGGGAAGCTACACGTGATGCTGAACCACGTGGAAGGCGTCTCGAGATTGACGGTTACGAGCACATCGGGAAATTGAGTGAACGGATCTGTACCGGGTATGTGACTTCGAAACGGTTACGGTTCGAATATTTCTGACAGGAACATGACCCAGCGACAAACACTGATCATCACAGTCGCCGCATTCGTACTGCTGTTCCCGGGGGCACAGGCACAGGAGACGGAGGAAAAAGAACCCCCGACGATCCGCCTTGCCCTCTATCCGGACCCGGTGTACACTGAGCTGCAGGACGTTGCGGAGGCCCTTGCGAACGCCATGAATTATGAGATGACATTTGTCAAAAAAGCGTACGCGGACGGCCGGAAGGACGTGATCGACGGCAACGCACAGGGCATGCTCATTTCCAGGCGCATGAATCGGATTCGCCTGAAAAAAGCAAGGTCTAAGAAAGGAACTATCAATGAACAGAGGCTGACCGAATTCATACCGCTGGCACGGAAACTCATCAAAAGCCGGGGGAAGGTGGTGGATGAAGTGATCCTCGGCGTGGCGGTCGAAAAGAAAACGCCCGAAATCAACAAACTGGCCGCGTTCGCACGTACCGATCCGGGAGCGAACGCCCTCCGGAAAATACCGTTCATGGCCCCGCTGGAATAAGGGCCGTCGAATCAGCCAGCAATCGACGAACGACGAGCAAATCACGAACAGAGTTTCGTGCAGAAAACATAGAAAAGGACTAATTCTACTGATAACAATCCATCAAAGGAAAAGGCTGGTACATCCTCGGAACGATTCTTATGCTGATCGGACTCGTACCGGGCACCATCTCCGTGATATGGGGGATACAGGGCCTCACCGATGACCGACAGGGTTTCCAGCGCGTTGTTGTTCCGGGCACGAGCGAACTCCAGCTCAGGGAAAGCGGTGAGTACACCGTTTTTCACGAGTATAAAAGCCAGATGGACGGTAAGGCGATCAATTCTCTGTGCACGGACCTGAGCGAATACAAATTTCACCTTTATCCGAAAGACCGACCGGAGCAAAACATCCAGCTGGAACCCGCGAGCGCAAATACCACCTATGAGTTCGGCTCCCGAAAAGGGAGATCGACGTTTTCGTTTCAGATCCGGGAACCGGGCCCGTACATCTTCGACGGACAGCGGAAGAACAATGGAGACGTTGTCTGCGAACCAGCCGTCCTGGCCATCGGGCAGGGTGTCGTGCTCGGAGTTATTCTGAACGTGTTCAAAATCGTCGGGGGCGGATGTTTTCTGTTATTCTTTTTTGGCGGTGGCCTGACTATCCTCCTTGTAGCCTATTTCACCCGCACCAGCCAGGAAGAACAGGATGAACCGTCCGCACCGGAGCAACACAAGCCTAAATAGACCCCATCCGAAAAGGGGGCGCGTACTCAGCGTCCGATTTTTGGTGCATAACAAGGCATTT
>CAYXQY010000079.1:8621-16221 GCA_964466525.1 uncultured Planctomycetia bacterium | reverse complement strand
GTGATGGTGCCTCTCATGCTTCACCCCGTAGCCGTCGTTGTGGCCGAAGTTACCGAGCACGTGACGCGACTGGTAGTGGGTCCGCGGCACGAAGCCTGAGCCCGCACAATTACGAATCGTCAAACGACGGGTTTCCACCTCCCGGCAACCATTCGCCGTGACGACCCCGTGTCCGTCGTATTCCTCCTTGTTGCCCTCAAAATACACCCCTCGAATCGTCGTAAAGCTTTCGATTCGCGCCAGCGGTCCGTCGAAGCCCTTCCGGAACGTCGGGTCCGCACCCCTGACCGAATTCCCGATTAACTCCACCCCGACGGGCACCACGAGCGTGTCTTTGAGTGTCCAGGACGCCCCCGGCTGAATCTGAAAACGATCGCCCCTGTCCCCTTCCCCGATCGTCTCGCGCACCTCCGCCTCGTCCATGTCCTTCGTCAGAACAGCGGTCCATGGCGTCCGGGAGGACGATTGTTTGCCTGGATCAGCAAACACAACCCCACCCGACATAAAAACCCCCGCAAGGGCCGTCAGCAACAAATATCGCAACGAGTTCCACATAAATTCCTCCTCGAACAATTTCATTTTCGGAATGAAGTGCATAACGGTTTCTCTATCTCAATGATCGAAACCGGTTGTAGAGAAGACGAACAGTTCAGAAATGTCGGATAAATGGTTCCGTTAGATTCAACGTTCCACATAATCTCCTCCCCTTCCAATGGGGAAACACCCCTGCAACTCTCATTGTTTCAGTCACGGGTTCCGGAACTTCGGTTCAGCGCCCAATCGAAAACCTTCAAGAACACTTTTCCTTCATCCTTGTTCGGAGCGGTTCGTCTACCCAGATGCAGTCCCGTGAATATGACCGTGCCCTTGCCATGCGTCCCGACAACGAGTGTCGGCTGGCCAAAGCGGTTCTCGAGTAAAACACGCCCCTCCGGCCCCGGTTTCAGCGGTACATGTGGACGGTAGTGAGCGGTGAAATGATCTATCCGTGGAGCCTCCGCGAACGCATCGTCCCAGTGGGGTGTCAACCTGTGCCGTCGGTGATCGACCCGTCGGTCGCGCAGCGGTGCCTCTTCCACCGGTTCATTGCCCCCGGCAACGACTTCGGGAAACGGACTTCCCAGTTCGCGAATCGTCCGGTGCGCCAGTACCAACGTCCGGCCCGCCTCGACGTACTCTCGAAGCACAGGGTGTACAAGATCCCGGGTCTCCTGCGGCACGCCCCAATCCTGCAAAATGATCATGTCGAAGTTCGACATGTAATCGTGATCGAGCTGTTCGAACGCATGCACCTCCCAATCCAGCTCCTTTGATTCGACGAACTCCCGGAAGCCACCCCGCATGTCGTCTTCCATCGCGACCTGCACAAAGGAGGGATTATCCGGCTCGAATGACCCGGCCGGCTCGGGCGTCATGCGGGGCTTTCGATGCAGGCTAAATTCCCCGGATGTGATGTCCTCATTCGCCCGGGAGAACCATTCATACCATTCTTCGTCTTTCTTCAAATGGACGTTGGCTCCCCAGACCCAGTATCCGTCCCCCAGTTCCGCCAGCAGAGAGAGTTTTTTCGCCACGAATTCAGGATCATCACGTTTGTACCCGGGCAGGGGCCCGCCGGTGACCCGCGCATTGACTCCTTCGCGAGAGGCCCAGTAGTCAACGCGTGCTTCAAGACGTCTTTTAAGCGACCGCAAGGCCATCGATTCATTCAGGGCCAGCGGACTTCGTCCGTAGTCCGGTTTTGCCAGCACAAACGGGGCCTGCTCGGTGCTTACCTCCTCCGTCATGATTTCACCGGTGAGTCCGGGGGTCAAGTAGGCCATGAATAGAAACCGGGGGTTAATGGCATCGACCTTTGCCCTCAGCTTCCCCCAGTTCGTCCGGAACCGATTCCGGAACCATTCCCGGTACTTTGTCCATTCGGAACGCCTTTCACGCTGGTTCTCGAACCAATGTTTGGCCTCTTCGGGTTGTAGTCCTTCGGGTGGCGCCTCCAGCCCCGCTGCTTCCGCGAACTTCCGCATCGAATATACATCGTAGGAGACGCTGTATAAGTTGCCCTGCTTGTTTTCGGCGTAATTTTCGAAGTCTAACATCACACCAATCAGTGGATACTCCCGTGACAGTCTGGCGTAAGTGAGCATCCACTTCTCCAGATGATCCCAGAGCTCGGGGGTCAGAGGAGCGTAAAGCGGTTGCGTCTCCGCATTGGGCCAGACGATCTGTTTTTCGGGATCGTCTGGCGGTGCACGGAGGCTTCCACGAAACCAAACCGCGTGAAACAAACCGTGTTTCCGGGCCAGATTGGAAATTCGTCTTACTTTTTCGACATCCAATTGATTCCAGCGCTGACCGAACACATTGAATCCGGCTCCGGCAACGCGCCGGACGTTCCCGGACGTTGTCGGTCGGTACGCGGAATGCTTCGCCACGAAGATTCGCAACGACTTCCCCTGCTCGAAAACGGACTCCGGAAGGGAGGGGGATGCACCTTCGTCTGCCGTAGCCGCCGGAACGCACAGGACGAAAATCAACCCGATCATTGTCGTACGAAAACCGTTCATGCTCCGTAATGCAGTCATTTTTTATTTTTCGAAGGGCGAAAAAAGAAAAGAACGCAGGATTGGATTTACGTTTTTTTTCTCAATCTGTCTCCCGAAACGTCACAATACCCCCTGCGCACCGTCCGCCGTGCAACCGGACAAATCGGGAACGGCGACGACAAAAACAGGTCTGATAATGTTTTGTGTTCACGTTCTTTTGCGGTAATCGATCAGAAGACCTAATTCAAATATCACTAACCCCACAAAATTCAACCCGGTAGCGCTTAATCACGGCTCGCTTCGACCGCCTCCAGCTACGCACACAATTGTGACCCACGCGCCAGTAAAACTCACCGGTTGGGGTATTTTTCTTCCGGGCCGTTCTCCACTATTTTTAATGGAACAGCTGCGTCAAATAAACTGAATGGAGGAGACTGTGAAAACCTTCCGCTTCGTCAGTACGATCAAACCCGGCTCCTCCGTGCGGCATAATTTCGCCGGAAGGCCGTCCGCGATTGCTGACAGGATCAGGTTGTGCTGTCGGGTAGATTGTGACGTTTCTCGATAAAACGGAACGAATTGTACGGAATAGCTCCGTCATCACATCCACGGGGATGCAATGCGTCAACGGATGCGGGGAACGTCGGGCTTTTCCGCACAATCCGTCGTTAACGGATTCGGGGGATGATCAACAGTCTCATGACACGGTTCGTGAGGGCACGTCGATGAAGTTCAAAACATGAATATAAAAATGACAGACCAACAAATCGAGGTCATAACTGGTCTTCTGTTCCTCCTGCTGGTGACGTCCATGAGAGGGGTCCGCGCGGACGATCCAGCTTTGAACCCCTATCAACCTCTTGCCGCGCCGGAGCACGATTCCTGGTCCAATCAGCGACTCCATCAGTTGATGATCGACCTCCGTGAGTTCGTCTACAAACATCACGCGGTGACCGATACGGATCGACGCATTTACGGAATGATTTACGAATTTTACGAAGATGGGAAACAGATCCAGGGGATGGGGCTGGACTCCATGCATGACGGGGCGTGGTTTGTCGAGGCTTTGCTGGCGGCGGAGTTGATTCATCCGGAAGGGAAACACCTGGAGAAGGCTCAGACGTATCAGATCCCCTTCTACACCAACGTGGCGAACAACAGCGATCAGCTGTTTCCGAACATGGTGAACAAAAGCCGACAGGATACGACCCCGATTACCGAACCGGTCAAAGGCTGGGTACCACGTGGATGGGACGACGGACAGGGGTACGACCGGCGGGGAACCAGGTACAGTACAATGGAATACAGACACCACGAGGTCTGTACGAACGTGACGGAGGACGGAGAATTCATTGAAGCGTACAATATGCCCTCCAACCACCTCGCCCAGGACCTGGCCACGATGTACCTGAAGAACTGGCTGACCACCCGGAACCCGGCCGCTCGCCGGGCCGCACGCAATGTGCACGAATACCGGATGAACCATTTCAGGAAAATACATACTCTCGCCCGGCCGGTACGTTATATGAACATGACCGAGGAACCCCCGGAATCATTTCAGTCGTTTAAACCGAGAACGGAGGCGTCTCCGCCGTGCTACTACCGGGGCCTCTATAAACAGAAGAAACAGAATGTACCCACGCACAGTGACAGCTTTTCCTTTGCCTATCGCCGGGCAACGGCACTTTTTGTGCTATACAATAAACTGCCGGCTGATTTTCTGTGGAAACTCGCCTGGAACGTGGAGGCGGCGGCGTCCGTCATGCAGCAGATGTACGATAAACATCCCTGGCCGGCGGGAATGTGGGGATTTCATCGAACGCGCGTGCATTCGGCATCCGGGACCGGTACTCTGAATCGTTACCTATCCGATGGACGGCTCAGGCTGGGCACGCGCGGCATTCAGCTCTCCTGGCTCGGTGCCGCGGCGCTTCCGGCACTTCGATCCCACCCGGAGATCTGGGAGAAACCGTACCGCACCGAGTACAGCGACGAGCCCCTCGTTCGGATGGTGGAGCACGCGCCGGAAACGGATGGGAAACGGGATCAGACGTACGATCAGTCTCAGTCGCTTCAGGCGTCGGGCACGAAGGTATCGATGATCAGTGATCCAGCGTACCTGCACCTTATGGTGGAATCGTCAAAACCGGAGGTGACCGTCAGGATCAAAATCGCGGAGGACGTGAATGGAGAAAAACGAACGGGGCGCTTCACGATCACCGAAGAAGGCACAGTCCAGGCAAGAAACGACATCGGGCCGAACTTCGCATTCCGTATACCGTTTTGCCGGAACAGAACCGATGGGTGAATGGTGTAAACCACGGGCGGTATGATGTCCGGATCAATTCCGGGGCGTGGAGGACCGTCTACGTTCTCAGCGATCCGGACTACATCATCCGTCGTCTCGAGAAACTCGCCCTCGGGACGGTGGCAAACTGGTTCTCGGTCTGGAAGGAACAGGGAAAACTGCCGGCCAGCGTCTATAGCACCACCCATGAACCGATGCCCTCCTGGAGTCAGAGTGAGCTTGGAGGGTACGCACACATGATCATGAACATTGCCATGATTCTAATGGACCGTGCCGGGACCGGTGAATGGAAGTTGCTGAGGAAACATTTCCCCGATGAGCCGGGGACCTCGCCCAAACTGCCGGATCCCGTACTTGAGAAGCTCGGTCTGCTTGAGTGAACATCTTCTCGGGATGTCCGTTCATCAGGATCGTATGAATGAAGTCCCGTCGTAAGTCCCGCTGATGGCCTTCCTCATGTCCGGGACCAGGACGATTATTCAGAGAACTCGATCGGGTTTTGTATTAAGGACATGCCCATGACTTCAGAGCGGTCGGGGTATCTGTACACTTGACGCGGTTTTGCTTCCGCACCAGGACGAACAGGAGGACCGCAATAATAACAGAACTCGGGAGGGGATGTTCCAAAACCTCCATTGATCACCCCGTTGCACCGGCCTGCCCGGCCAACTTACTGCTGCTGTATGGTCCGGCATGGACGTCCTCAATAAACAAACACCTGATCGACACCTCAATCCGTCGGCAACCGGACCAATCGGCGGCAGTACGGTTTCGACCACAAAGGTCAACACCGTTGCGACCGCCGGACCGATCATCCCCTGAAGACCCCGTCCATCACGTTCCCCCGGACCGGGACGTCTTTGACCGGACCCCACCGGTAGAGCGAACCACTTGATATAGGATAGAGGGGTATTGTATAATCCCGTTCTACAATGATGGGATAGGAGCACATCCGTGCTAACGAATGTTTACCACTGTTGAACTGACGAAGAGATGAGTGAATCGTTCCCTGAAAACAGCAGCCCCCAGGATATAAACCACCTGCTGAACCGAATCTCCCGAATCCGCGGTCAGGTGGATGGGGTGAAAGGCATGATCGAAAACGAAGAATACTGCATCGACCTCATTAACCAGATTCACTCCATCGAACGTGCGCTGCACGGTCTGGCCACGGAGATTATGGAGGATCACCTGAAAGGTTGTGTCCGGGATGCAATCAGCTCGGACGACCCCTACGAAGAACAGGAAAAAATTGACGAATTTATGGAAACGGTTCGTGAGTTCTTGAAAAAGTAAGTTTGAGAAACGGGACAAAACCATTGTAGCAGATCTCCCTGCATCGGTCCCCGGGCCGTCAGAAACGAACGATCGGACATTTCCACGCAACACGCACAACGATTCACCAAAAAATCCGGAAAAACCAGATGACCCAAGGAACAAAATCAGAAGACCGGAAACAGGAGAAGAACGTCGTCCTCCCGATCTCCGGAATGAGCTGTGCCAGCTGTGCGAACACCGTCGAGGAGGCCCTTACTTCCCTCGACTGGGTGGAGGACGCCTTCGTCAACTTTGCTTCGGAACAGGCGAGTGTCCGGTTTGACCCCGGACGGGGCTCCCGGGACGAACTCGAGCAGGCCGTACGGGCGTCCGGATACGGGGTCGCCGAACAGCGGGAAGAAGAAGGAACCACCCTCAGTCTCTCCGTCGACGGCATGTCCTGCTCCTCCTGTGCGGACAATATCGAATCGGCTCTGTCCGGACTCGACGGAATTCAGGAGGCTCAGGTCAACTTCGCCGCCGAAACCGCCCGTGTTCGGTACGACCCGGAACGGGTTGGACGTCAGAAGATGATCGCAGCCATCGAAGAGGCCGGGTACGAAGCGGAACGGCAGACACCGGCCCGTACGAAAGACCGGGACCGACAGGAACAGGACGAGTACCGGCGGGCTCGTTCGAACATGATCTGGATCTGGGCGATCACGGCGCCGGTCATCCTCTGGATGATTCCGGAGATGTTCTTCTCCTCCTGGTTTGAACACACGGTCCTGGCCCCGCCGGTGTACGATTACGGCATGGTCCTGCTCTGTCTGGCGGCGATTCTCGGACCCGGACGGGAAACCTACGTCTCCGGGGCCAAGTCCGCCGCCGGCCTCGCGCCGAACATGGACGTGCTGATCATGCTCGGCTCCGGGGCGTCATTTCTGACCGGCCTGACCGTCGCCGGGGCATACTTGCTGGGATTCGGGGAAATCGCCGTGGCCAACTACGCCGGCGTTGGCGCGATGATCCTCGCGTTTCACCTGACCGGACGGTACATTGAAAACAAAGCAAAAGGACGGGCGTCCGAAGCGATCCGAAAACTGCTGGAACTGGAAGCCGACACCGCCACGGTCAAACGCGACGGGGACGAGGTCGACGTTCCGGTCGAGGAGGTGCGGGTGGGGGACGTCATGGTCGTAAGGCCGGGAGAGAAAATTCCCACGGACGGGGAGGTCGTGGACGGCGAGTCCAGCGTGGACGAATCCATGGCCACCGGCGAATCGATGCCGGTCGACAAGGAACCCGGCGACGAAGTCATCGGTTCCACGATCAACCAGAAGGGGAAGCTCGAAGTGAAAGCCACAAAGGTCGGGGAGGATACGTTTCTGTCACAGGTCGTTGAGCTGGTCCGGGAAGCCCAGGGGACACAGGTCCCCATCCAGAAATTCGCCGACCGGGTGACCGCATATTTCGTGCCGTCCATTCTGGT
>CAYXQY010000079.1:6643-8611 GCA_964466525.1 uncultured Planctomycetia bacterium | reverse complement strand
CTTTCGACGGTCACCTGGCTTCTGTTTCCGGAGACCATGCGGGTCCCGGCTGAATGGGCCGCTCAGTTTCTTCCCTGGATCAACCTGAACGCCAGTCCCTTCACCCTGGCTCTGTTCGCCGGAATTGCCGTTCTGGTGATTGCCTGTCCGTGTGCGCTCGGGCTGGCCACTCCGACCGCCCTTATGGTGGGAACCGGGAAAGGAGCACAGAACGGCATCCTGATTCGTCGCGGGGAAGCCATTCAGTCCATTCGACACGTCGACACCCTCGTCCTCGACAAAACCGGGACCATTACCCAGGGCAAACCGGAGGTTACGGACCTTATTACGGCTCCGGACGTCCCGGAAACCGAACTTCTCCGCCGGGCGGCCACCGTCGAGTCCGGTTCCGAACACCCGCTCGGGCAGGCCATTCTCCGAAAGGCCGGGGAGGAAGACATCCGTCCGGGGGAACTGGAGGATTTCCGGTCCGTCACCGGAAAAGGCGTTGTCGGGATTGCCGGGGGAGAGGAAACATTCGTGGGATCGCCGAAGATCCTGGAGGAAGCCGGCGTCGAGCCGCCCAGGGATTTACAGCAATCCTTCCTCGACCTGCAGGACCAGGCAAAGACGGCGATGTACGTGGCCGGTCCGGATTCGGTCCTCGGGGTCGTCGCGGTGGCGGATCCACTCAAGGAAGGATCGAAACGGGCGATTGACGCGTTTCACCGGATGGACCTTGACGTGGTGATGCTGACCGGCGACAACGAACCCACGGCGGAGGCGATTGCCCGGCAGGTCGGCATCGACCGGGTTATCGCCGAGGTGCTTCCGGACGAAAAAACCGATGTTGTAAAGCAGCTCCAGGAGGAGGGAAAAACCGTAGCCATGGTCGGGGACGGCATCAACGACGCTCCGGCGCTCACCCAGGCCCACGTGGGCATCGCGATCGGCACCGGAACCGACATCGCCATTGAATCCGGGGACATCACCCTGGTGCAGGGGGAGTTATCTTCGGTGGTGGACGCCATTCAGCTTTCCCGGGCGACCTTCCGGAAAATCAAGCAGAACCTGTTCTGGGCCTACATTTACAACACCGTCATGATCCCGGTCGCGTTTATGGGGTGGTTGCATCCGGTCATTGCCGAAGCCTGTATGGCCCTCTCCTCCGTCACCGTCGTCACCAATTCCAACCTGCTGCACAACGTCAAGGTCGGTAAAAACAACTGATCCACACGTTGTCCCGACCTCCCATCGTACTGAACTCGAAGGTATGGTCGGAAATCAATAGGAGGGGTTGCTTTTGTTCCTGTCCAGCCTGGAAAAGTACCTGTTTCTGGTTACGGTTTTTCTTCTGCGTATTTCTCCGGCAGATCGCTTGAAACGAAAACTGTATATGGCACCGTAAACGGAAGAGTGACCACGTCGGCAACGATCGACAGCGGAAGGTCAAACATCAACAAATAAACGACGGGACGACCAATAAGCTGGTGTCCCCCCGTGTCCTACGGGTCCTGAAACCCTTCCTGAACCAAAAGCGTTGTATCAATGATTACGCCTCCCATTGGAAGTCTCTGTTCCGGACCGGCAAGGTTTATAACCGTTCCGCAGTTCGTCGAAGTGATACAGCCCAGGAGAAGAACAAGAAATATTGCCCACCGTGAACGTTTTGCCTTCATCGTTCTCATCAAGATCTCGTCTACTCCTTCGAATATCCCCGATCCGCAAGCCGTCCCTGTGCGTCCGTTTTAAGAAGAAACGCATCCTTCTCCCCATCCGCGTTCGATCCCATTTCACCGGTAACGATGTATCCCCCACCCCCGGTCTTCTGGATGGAGTGAGCCGAATCATCGTTTTCACCGCCGAAGGTGCGATCCCATTGCATCCTCCCCTTCCGGTCGGTTTTGATCAGCCAAATGTCTTCGCCCGAGTTCGGATTCGAAGCGGTGGAGCCGGCCAGGATAAAGCCTCCTCCGTTCATTTGAAGAA
>CAYXQY010000079.1:0-6633 GCA_964466525.1 uncultured Planctomycetia bacterium | reverse complement strand
TCCTTCCCCTCACCACCGAACGTTTGGTCCCACTGTTTTTCTCCCGATGAATCGGTTTTGATAAGCCATGCATCGGCGTCTCCGCCGTCCGTGGACCGCGTCGTCCCGGCAAGGAGGTATCCTCCGTCGCTGGTGAGTCGGAGTGAATTACACACGTCTCGAGCTTCCCCGCCGAAGGTGCGGGACCATTGTTCGCGTCCCGTTCCGTCGGTCCTGATCAGCCACCCATCCTCGGAGCCGTTTCCATTCGACCGCGTTGATCCGGCAACGACGAACCCGCCGTCCTTCGTCTGTCGCACGGAACGGCCGTAATCGTTTTTCGTGCCACCGAATCTACGATCCCACCTCATCCTCCCTCGATTATCGATTCGCGTCAGCCATGCATCCTCCACCCCGGCCCCTTCCGACGTGGTCCATCCGGCAAGAATATAGTCTCCCTCGTTCGTCTTCCGGCCCGAAAGGGGTCGATCGGTTCCGGGCCTGCCCACGGTGCGGTCTCCGACCATTCGTCCTCTTCTGTCGGTTCTGATAAACCATCCATCGGAAACGCCCAGTCCTTTGGAACCTGTAAATCCGATCAGGTCAAACCCTCCACCCCCGGCGTTATGAACCGATTCGGCCCGTTCGAAACCGATCCCTCCGTAGGTGCGCTCCCACTGTTTCCGTCCCGTGGGCCCGGTTTTTACCAACCATGCGTCTTCCGCTCCGGCGCCCTTCGACGTGGTCACACCGGCAAATACGTAGGAGCCATCCTTCGTTTGCCGGACCGATCGCCCCACGTCCATGCCACCTCCGCCGTAGGTACGGATACGGAGTACGGGACGAAACTCCGCCATGAGCTGTACATCTCCGCTGATTTTGATCGTTCGGGGATTGGTCCTTTTCCCATCCAACCATCGTGAAAACCTCCAGCCCTGCTCGGGCACCGCCTCAATCCGTACGTTTTCCCCGTGCCTGATCGGCCGTTCTTCGTCCACGAGCCTCACCTGTCCACCCTTCTCCGGTTGTGACCGAGCGGTCAGTTCATACGTCTTCCGTTCAAATTTCGCCGAGAGGGAATGTTCGTTCGACGAGACGGAATACGAACGTTCGGGCTCCGTTTTTCCGTCCGACCATTGCGAAAATACCCACCCGTCGGAGGGGGTCGCACGAACCTGAAACGTCTCTCCGTGTTTGTAAGGAGGATTCCCCGATTGTGCAACCTTCCCGCCCTCTTCCGGTTCCGCCCGTACATTGATGTCGTATTCCTTTTTCTTAAATCGGGCCGTGAGCTTCGCATCCGATTCCGGCACGGTATAGGAACGGTTCTGTTGCGAGTTCCCATCCGACCATTTCACAAACGTCCATCCCTTCGACGGTCGGGCTTCAATCTGAACCCGTTCTCCCATTCCGTACGGGGACTCGCCGTCCATCTTTACGCTTCCTCCCTCATCGGGTTTCGACTGAACGGTGACGGCAACGTTTTTCCGTGCAAATTGAGCCACGAGTTCTCCGTTATCGTCCGGGATGGTATACGAACGGGACGGGGAATCCACACCGTCGGACCACGTCTTGAAACGCCATTCTTTGTTTGGTTTCGCTTCCAGTTTCACCTCGGTCCCGGGGAGATATGCCCTCTGCTCGGGTTGTCGGCTCACCGTTCCGGCTTCGTCCGGTTTTGTTTTTACCTGAAACGACCGTTTCTCAATCTTCTCGACAACAGCTTGCAACCGGTTTTCTCCTTTCCTGATTCGATAACTCCGTTTTTTTTCTTGATTTCCGTCCGACCAGCGCTGAAAACGGTACTCCTTTTCGGTTTCGACCTCAACCTGGACCTCCTGACCGGGCTGATACCACTCCTTTTCAGGTTCCACCGTCACCCGAGCCTGTTTGACCGCTTCCACGGACAGTTTTGACAAACGCTGTAGCTCGGCGGTATACGTATTGTCTGCCGGTTTCATCGTTACCTCCCGCTTTCGCTTTACATCTTCGGCCTTCTTTTGATCCTTCCAGCCGGCAAACTGATACCCTTCGCCGGGAACCACCGTGAGATTGACTGTTTCTCCCACTTCGTACCGGTCCTGGTCCGGGTCAAGCTTGATCTGTCCGGCCCCTTCTGGTGTCACCTTCACCTGAAGTTCGACTCGATCCGGTGCTAAGACAAGGTATGCACCGATACCAACAAACACGAGCACCACGAAAAAAAGCACCGATTTTGGTAGATTTTCAGGGAGTTTCATCGCTGCTTCCTTACCACCTGCTGGCGGCCTGTGCAACCGGGTGATCACATTCGGAAAATATTTTTCATGCTACCAACCAGAGAATTATCCTGTGGGAAGCGGGCCGGAAAAACAACTTGTAGAACACAGGAAGATCCATCGTCACCGGGGATAGGACCGGCAGGCCTGCAGAACAAGCACGGCTCGGGCGAGTTCGGCAGGGGTACGATCATCGGTCGGACGCAGGTTACGGACGAACTCCCGCAGAAACGTTGACCACTCGATTCGCTGTTTGTTCCGGAGCTCATGTGCCGTATCGATGAGGCCGGGGACGTATTCATGTTTCAGAAATTCGGCCGGGTTCTTTCGCCCGGTTCGCAGCAGGCGTCGAATGGCCGTCAACTGTTCACCGGTCACGGACGGCTGAGGTCGAAACGAAAGCGTTTCAAGTATCCGGGGATCGGCCGGGGTTTCGTGTTTCGCTCCCGAGCCGACGCTCCGGTCGAAAAGCCGTTCCGCTCTTCGATGTCCGAGTTGTTTTCCGAGTTTCAGGCTTGCAAGGGTCCAGTACCCGGGCGGTTTTGTTCGCTTACGTTGTTCCAACGTACGAACAAGGACCTCGAGAGCATCAACGGCCGCCTGACGGTACTCGAGCTCTCCGGTCATCACAGAGGCGTCCAGCAGAGCAGCGGTGACGATTCCGTGTGTGGTCGTAGAACGCTCGCTTCCATCGTTCAAACGTCCAGCGGAAGCAGGTTTGCTTCGGAGGTAGGACAGGCCCTTCCGAACTGTCTGGCCGTAGGCTGACCGGTCGGACGCCGGGAAATGTCCTCCGCGCAACAGGGCGAGCACGGCAAGGGCCGTAGTTTGAGCACGGCCGGTGTCCTCTTCGCCGGACCAGTATCCACGTTCATGCTGTTTGTTCACCAGCAGCTCGTACGTTTGCTCGATACGCTGGTTCCGGTCGGGTTGATCAATACATGGCCCCGGCTCGAGGTTCTTAGATGCCGTTCGTAACTGACGGAGTCGTCCCCGCCACAGGAAACGTTCCCGAAAATCGCCGTCCGGCGACGCCTCCCGTGTGACGGGAGGAACGGGGAGACCGGTAAATGTTTCCTGACGTGACGCAGCGGGTTCCGAGCTGAACTCGGAGATAGCGAGCAGAGTGATCAGAAAGATTAGGCAGAAGTGAAGACTCAGGGAGGCAATCCAGGAAGCGTTGTGTCGTACGAACCGCCGGAGTACGGACAGTGTCCCTGCAGCTTCAACGGCCTGCCGGTCCCGTTCCCGGGCAAGCTCAAAACCGGCCTCGTTCATGACTCGCTGAACAAATGCGTCATCCACGTCGGGCCGGTCCCGGTCGTTCAGCGAATTGAGCAGTGTTCTGTACTGATTTGCCTCCCGGGTACACCTTGAACATTCCTCCAGGTGACTACGCAACGTTTCGGCCTCACCCGCCGGGAGGTCCTGTTCGATGAACGCGATCAGTCTTTTTTCGTCAGGGCAGTTCATGTTTGCAACGCACATCAAAACATACCCAAGAGAAAAGCCGGACGTTTGATCTAAACGTGAACGCAGAGAAAAGGTTCAAACGAACGAGAAAAATTCAGAAGATTTGGATTAATTTGGCGCTCAGCAATTCCTTGACAAGTCCTTCTGAACCAATCACCGCCGGACGAACCGCCAGGGCAGCGGTTTTTCGAGGAAATCACTTCATAAAAAATGCGAAAAAACTGGGGTTTCCGATGATTTCGACGCCGGATTGGACGTGCAGCAATTCTTGAACGGAGAATATATTTTGCACCTTTCCGCACGTGTTCATTTCGTCACCGTCTTCCAGCCCATTTCCTGTAGGTTATTGTAGATGTAAACGGCAAGTGCCGCCGACACAACAAGGTTCAGCAACGCACTGGAAAATTCGAAAAAGATCAATTTTCCAGTTCCCATCAACATGGTTAAGACAAGAAGACACCCGGCGATCCAGTTCACAAAAAGCTGAGCATGACCGGAATCCCCTTCGACGTCCGGTAATTCCCGGTCGATCGGTTCCCAGAGCCACCCCCCCGGATGAACACGTCGATAAAACCGGTGCAACGTCTCGCGGGACGTGGGTCGGGTCAGAAACGTAACCAGCAACCATGCCAGCGTGGTCACACCCACAATCGGATACAGGGAGTACGGAAACCGGACCCCGAACACCTCCGTAACTACAGGGGCCAGAACCATGGGGGTAATGAACGCGGTCAGTTCCGACCACGCATTGATTCGCCACCAGTACCAGCGGAGAATAAGTACGAGACCGACACCGGCCGTCATGTTAAATAGAAGCTCCCATACTGCGGAGATACGGTTCCATGTCGCGGTGACGGCCATGGCCGCCAGCATCGTGACGACCGTCAGGATCCGTGATACCAGGACATAGTGCTCTTCCTCTGCGTCCGGTTGTATGTAGGGTCTGTACAGATCGTTCAGCAGGTACGAGGCTCCCCAGTTCAGCTGGGTCGTTATCGTGGACATATACGCGGCGAGAAACGAGGCCACGAGCAGCCCGAGCAACCCCGACGGGAGGACTTCAACCATTACACGAACGTAACCCTGACCGGCTTCGTCGGGGGGCAGGTCAAACATGACAAGGGCAACCAGACCGACAACCACCCATGGCCAGGGTCGGAGGGCATAGTGCGCGACCGTGAACCAGAGGGTGGCCAGAAACGAGTGCCGCTCGTCTTTCGCGCTCATCATGCGTTGAACAATATATCCGCCCCCGCCGGGTTCCGCACCGGGATACAATACGGACCACCAGGCTACGCCTATGTAGGCAAACATGCCGAGGAACGTCATGTGCAGAAGACTTGCACCGGACCCGTCGTCCGGGGCAGAAGACTGTGTCCAGTACGCGGGAAACACCCGATCGACTTCGGGGAACATTCGAAACCGCCAGTCCGAAAGCTGCGACCGCAGGCCGTCGATCCCGCCAACCTCCGCGGTGTTAACGGCGATAAAAGCGAGGGCAACCGTTCCTCCGATGGCGAGAATAAATTGAAAGAAATCCGTGACGGCCACCCCCCAGAGCCCGGACATCGTGGCGTAAACGGCGACAAACCCCATCATCAATGCCACCCCGCCCAGGTATAACTGACCGGAGTTGGAGAGGATGGAGGAGAGGAAGGGAAAGGCGTCGAACACTGTTTCCGGCGGGAAAAGTCCCTCCAGAATCTTGGTCATTGCGATATTCACCCAGCCGATGATCAAACAGTTAAAAAACAGCCCGAGGTATACGGCTTTAAATCCCCTCAAAAAATCCGCGGACCGGCCGGAGTATCGAATGTCGCAGAACTCGACCTCGGTGAGAATATCCGCACGGCGCCAGAGACGCGCAAAGAAAAAGACCGTCAGCACGCCGCCGAACATGAGGTTCCACCAGAACCAGTTGCCCGCCACTCCATTTTTGGCGACAAGTTCGGCAACCGCCAGAGGGGTATCCGCAGCAAAGGTCGTGGCCACCATGGACGTCCCCGCCACCCACCAGGGCAGTGCACGTCCGGAAAGGAAAAATTCATCCGTGCTCCGCCCCGCACGACGATAATACCACAGGGCGATTCCAAAACTAACCAGAAAGTACGCTCCGACAATGGTCCAGTCGATCGCGGTCATCGAGTCCTCCCGACGTTAACGAATGAACGTTCACCGGTAACATACAGCATCATCTGTAAAAAGCCCTACGGAACTGCTGAACAACTGTCTACTGCACCAGTATGGACGGATCAATACCAGTTACAAATTACAATGTGGTACCCATTCAATTTCTTCTCAACAACCCACGACATCCACAGGGTTCGATACAGTTCGTTTCCCCCATCCTGTGAGGTGTTTCAGCAATAATCTACAGCTCCTGTATCCAGATGCTGCGGAACGACACTTTGGTGTTATGGTTCTGAAGTCCAATGTACCCTGAACTCCGATTTACACCGGGGTGTTTATCGGCTTGCTCCTGAACATCGTTCAGGTTTAGATCGACCACCTGTTCACCGTTGAGGTGCACCCTGACAACCGGTCCGTCACAGACGATTTTCATCTTTTGCCAGACGCCGGGTTGTTTGCTCACCCGGCTCGACGGTGCGGCAAGTTCGTATACGCTTCCGGTATACTGAGCGGGATCCAGGTCTTGAAACTTGTCCGCGTAATCATCCAGTAACTGCACTTCCAGCCCCTGGAATGCAGGATCTCCATCCCGCGGGGCACGGAGAAATACACCACTGTTTCCGGCTTCCGACACCTTAAATTCCAGTATCAGGACGAAATTACTGTATTTTCGCGTTGTGGACAACCATCCTCCTCCATGTCCTTTCTCCCAGTCCACCCCTTCGCCCTCCGTATAAAGAATCCCATCCTCCACTTTCCAGCTCTCTGCCGACCCGCCCACCGGTTCCCATCC
>CAYXQY010000078.1:12062-16232 GCA_964466525.1 uncultured Planctomycetia bacterium | reverse complement strand
GGGCGATTGCGTCTTCTCGCCGATGTGCTTTCGGCATCGCCTGCGAATCCGCGCACTACGAAGATCAGAATTGCATTCTACTGATGAAGCGGGGGGTTTTCAGCAGCCTCCTGAAGACCCCACGTCCTTTACTCTTCCCCTTTCAATACGATTTCAGTGTGCGGACGCTCGCATAGGTAGTAGAAAATCCAGATCACGACCCAGTCAAACGCAGCCAGCGCCACCCCCCAGCCTGACAGAAGAAGCAGTGCCAGGCCGAACAGCGGCAGGTAACCAATCCCGTACATCGGGTTGTCGAACCACCTGTAAACTCCCCTCTTTTCGTAATCCGTGTCGTCCGGCGAACAAAAGAAGTTGTACCAGAACCAGCCCCGATCCCCGATAACGCGGTACGCGTCCCACTTTGCGTATCCACCGATGAGGATGAACAGCCCCCCCAGCCCGAGCCAGATCCCATGATGAATGCCCGCCAGATCCCAGCAGTTCCACTGGCCCAGACAGGACGTAAGAATGGTTGCTCCAGCGAAGAACTCCGCGTCGAGGTGAAGAATAAACGACGCCTTTTCCCGGAAATCTTCCCAGCCCGAAAGGTCGGATTGATTCCTCTTGTTAAACGTGCGCCGCCGTAGAACCCCCCCGATGTAGAGCAAATAAGTCATCCGGAACAACACGTGCGAGCAAACAAACGTGGAAATCAATGCAAGCTCCATCTCCCCATCATTTCTTACGAGTGAGTTGGTTGTTCTCCCCGGCCTGATAAATGACCGGCTCAAAATCCTTGATCTCCTCCGGAGAAACCCGCGCAAAACAGAGAACAATAAGTTCGTCCCCGACCAGTCCGAGTCGGGCGGTCCCCCCATTCAAACAGACATTTCGCTCACCTTCTTCTCCGGCGATGAGGTACGTTTCGAACCGATCTCCGGAATTTGTGTTAATGACCAGCACCCGCTCGTAAGGATATAGCCCCACTTCACGCAGCAGTTCTTCGTCCACCGTCAAACTTCCTTCGATGTAATCCACCTCCGTGTCCGTCACGGTGAGGTCACTTATTTTCGCCCTGCAAACTTCGTGTTCCATGGACCGTCAGGCATAAACTGTCAGAAATGCAACGGGCTAACATATCGTCAAAAATTACGGATCACGCCGGTGACCGTTCCGGTCACCCGTACGTTCGAGGCCTGCAGTGAAAGATGCTCATCCAAACGTTCCGGAAGTGAAACGGCTTCCCGCCCGTCCTCCGTAACTCGAAACAATGATCTCTCGTCGTTCTCAAGTTCAACCAGGATCAGATCGTTTTCCGCAGGTTCCCGCGTTTCGTTCAGCACGAGTAGATCGCCCTCCACGATGCATTCTTCCTGTAACCGGTCCGTGCGAACTTCGATAGCAAAACAGTTTTCTTCCATGAAAAAAAGCTCGTCCTCTGGAATATGTTCTGTTCGCTCCGTCATCCGTACGGACAGATCCGACGCCAGAACCCCTTCCATCCGCAGCGTAAATGCGTATCCTCCCTCCGCTCCGGTATCTGCCTGATCCGTGTGATTCGGGTTATAAACATCGGCTTCATTCCGTTCATTCACTCGTTCTGCATCCTGTGTACCAGGAAGACCCGATGCATCGACTTTGTCCGTTAACTTCATGCCCCGGGCCCGGTTGGGTTCCCGTTCAAGGTACCCTTTTTCTTCCAGGGCACGAACATGCTGCAGAACGGTTACACGGCTCAAATCAAATGTTTCCGCCATCTCCTTCAGCGTTGGAGCATATCGATGCTCCCGGATAAACTCCACGATAAAATCCAGCACCTCGAGCTGTCGTGGGGTCATCGCCATGGGAACGGGGTTCTACTAAAGATCCGATTCCTCATCCCAGGGCGGATTGTCCGGGTCGGGGGGGGTCCAGCGGTCCTCGTAGTCCCCGCTCCCTTCGTTAAACCCTTCCATCTGCTCGGACTCCGGGTACACCTCGTCTTCCTCCTCTTTGAGTTCACGCATCCGGTCGACGATTTGCTCCATGATCCGATCACGGGCCAGTTCCCGATTTTCATTTTTCGTACCGTATTCGTCGGCCGATGCGGAAAGGCTTGTGGGGATATGAGTTAGAATGATACCGCACAGGTCTTCTTCCTCCGCATCGGAGTCCTCGTCCGACGCGTCAATGACTTCTTCATCGACCTGATCCTTTACATCTTCCCATTCCACATTTTCCGGCGATGGAAGATCACTTGTCCAATCACCACCAAAAATAACGTTTGCCATCTGTTCTTTCGTTAAAATCCACCTCATCTGCTCGAGAACACACGCTAAGGTCAAACACCTGTTCTTGTGATGCACCTACAAAATATGTTAAACGTATGGTCAGTTCAAGACCTTCAACTGCGCCACTGATCCTGTTATAACGTAGCACCAGCACTGATTCCATCTTCAGATCAAAACCAACGATCACATGCAAAATATCCTTTACCTCGACTGCTTCTCGGGCGTAGCGGGGGACATGACCCTGTCCGCTCTCGTCGACGCGGGGGCGGATGAGGACGTGCTGGAGGAGACCCTGCAGACCCTTACCGGGGATTCGTTCGAGATCAACTTTACGACCGTTCATCGGCACGGTGCCGCCGGAACGTATCTGCAGATTGAGCCACCGAACACGGAGCTGCCCCACGAGTACCCCGCCATCCGTCGGCAAATCACGGAAGCCTCTCTGCCGGAACCGATCCGGGACCCGTCATTACGAGCACTTGACCGGCTGGCGGAAGTGGAAGCAGATTATCACGGATGTAAACTGGAGGAGGTACACTTCCACGAACTGGCCGGATTCGACCTCCTGATCGACCTCGTCGGAACGGCTGCATGCTTATACCATCTCGACGTAGAAGAAATGTATTACCCGGATGTCCCCGTTTCAAGCGGCTGGCTGAACAGTCACCATGGCCGCCTGCCGGTGCCGGCCCCGGCGGTGCTCGGTCTGTTAAAAAACGTAAACATTTACGATTCCGGACTGAAAGAAGAAATCACGACCCCCACCGGAGCGGCCATTCTGACCACGATGGGAACACAGGTTTCCGGGTTCCCGGACATGACGGTTTCGGGAATCGGTTACGGCGCGGGAACGAAAGAACTCTCCGATCGCTCGAACCTGCTTCGTGCGGTCCTTGGAACAACCGATTCCGCCACCAACTCCGCTGATCGAGACGTGACACGACAGCGAGTCTGTGAAATTCGGACCAACCTCGATGACACCACCCCTGAAATTCTCTCTCACGCGATGCAGGAACTCTTCGACGCCGGTGCTCTTGATGTGTTCGTTACGTCAATCACGATGAAAAAAAACCGCTCCGGGCACCTGTTAACCGTTCTCTGCGACCCGGCGGACCGCTCCACCCTAACAGATATCATTCTTCGGGAGACCTCCACGCTCGGCGTTCGAACACAGATACTCAACCGTACCGTCCTGCCCCGAAATCAGGAGGAAGTCGAAACGGAATGGGGAACGGTGCGGATGAAGGTAAGTCACTTCGATGGAACGACAAAAGCGACCCCCGAGTTCGAGGACTGCCGGAAACTGGCAGAGGCGAACAACTGTTCGCTAACGGATGTCATGAAAGCTGCACAAGCCGCCTGGACCTCTCCCTGAATCCGGTGATCCTCTTAACGTTCATCCTCCTTCATCGAGCTTATGGAAAAACCAATCCTGTTCCACCTCACTCTTATCGAACGGTCCATGAAACGTCCAGATTTGACCACCCCATCCTGTAAACTTCTCAAATCCCGCGTTTCGTAACGGAGGTCACCTTGCAGGTCATTCTATTTGAAATTCCGTACATCGGTCTTGAGATTCGTGGTTTTGGTCTCATGGCGATGGTGGCCTTCATCGCCGGGATTTCACTTGCCCTCTGGCGTTCGCGGGAGAACGATCTCCCGTCTCCGTTCATCCTCGACCTCGGCATCGTCTGTCTGGTCAGTGGCATCATCGGAGCCCGTATCTGGTTCGTCCTTGAGAACATGGACATGTTCAACTGGTCCCTCCTGCACGTATCGGATGGAGGATTCAACATTGCGGGGGGAGTTCTCGGCTTGCTGATCCCGTTCATCTGCTATTTTTCCTGGCGATCAAAGGGTGATGCTTCTTCACGGGAGGAAACCGGATCAACCGGGAAGGGGAATTCAGGGGAGAACG
>CAYXQY010000078.1:0-12052 GCA_964466525.1 uncultured Planctomycetia bacterium | reverse complement strand
TTATCGGCCTTATCCTCGGCGTTGTGCTGGCCCGGGTGGTGTTCGTTTACCTGCATATAAACGAGTACACGGGAATCATCCGACCGGACCCGTTCGCTTTCCTCAAAATCTGGCAGGGGGGCATCGTGTTTTTCGGCGGGTTGTTCGGAGGGATGATCGGCGGGATCAGTTTTATTTACTGGAATGGCTATTCAATCACGGAGACCGCTGACGTCTTTGCCGCCCCGTTACTGCTTGCGCAGAGTATTGCACGCTGGGGGTGTCTGCTTGCCGGAGATGATTTCGGCACGCGGGTTTCCGAATCATTTCCCCTCGCCGTTCGTTTTCCACGGGAAGCCATGATTACCCGCTATCAGATCAACGCCGGCATCATTGAACAGGGGGCGAACTACTCGACCTGGGTTCATCCGGCTCAGCTCTACATGTCCGGGGGGGTGTTTCTCTGTTTCCTGATTCTGATCGGCATCGAGTACGCTGGAAAATCATGGTCTCGTTCCGATGGGCTGATACCGGGCACCTCCTTTGGGCTTATGCTCTTCCTGTATAGCATACACCGATTCATCGTTGAGTTCTTTCGGGGGGATCCCGTGGCGGTTTACTCCTTTCCCCCGATTCCCTCCCTTTTCCAGCTGCTCGGATTGCCGGGTGTTTACTCCGGTACGGAGGGGCCGATACAGGCATTGCGCATTTCACAGCTCACCAGTGTTTTCCTGATGGCCGGTTCCCTGATCTTCCTGATTGTACTGTGGGTGTACAGTTCACAATCCCGATCGGTAGAATAGGACGGTGCTACCCGTGATGACTCTCCCATCTTCCGGTCCGGCCCCACCGATTTCGGAGACCTTTTGACCCGGTCAATTGGCTCCGGCTTCGTCCAGGGATGAACCCTTACCTCCCTTCTCCGGTTCCACCGCTTCATCATCGTGTACAAGCATGAGGTCATTTGCCTCGTGGAGTAACGCCGTGTTTTCCTCCAGTTTCTCGTACGTCATGAGAAACAGATAGACGTTTACGGCGATCGCAAACAGAACACTTGTGCTGTGCGTCCAGCGTGGTAAATTTCCCGTATCGACGGCGGCCCCCATGATCGTTGCGCCGATCATGATCAACATACCCAGGGTGGTCCATGGAATGGTTTCCATTTTGAGCTGCCTCATGCGCCGGCGGTAGTCGTTATCGGTCAGGTTTCGAAGGTCGAGTCCTTCCTTGACCGCTTTATGGGTGACGATGAAATAAATCATCACCATCGAGTGAATAAACAACGTCATGACCGACGCTCCGAGGGAAAGCTTGAAATGCAGCGCATACAGGGAGATGGACGAAGGGTCCTGTACCCCGAGCAAGATCCCGACGCCAATACTGAACAAAAAAAGAACGACGTTAATGACCGCCAGCAACCGGTACAGGACCTTCATTCGTCCGTCTGGTAATCAATTCTCGGCGCATCCGCCCAGAGCCCTTCGATCCGGTAGTACTCCCGAACGTGCTCCTGAAACAGATGGACAACTATCGACCCGTAATCCATGAGAACCCATAATCCTTCGTCAAGCCCTTCCTTGCCCATCAACGATATTTCCGGCACGGACGACATCAGGTCCTCAATCTGTTTGCTGAGTGCTTCCAGGTGTTGCTTGTTTCGCCCCGTAGCAATAATGAAATAATCACAGACCGGCAACAGATCCCGTACTTCGATAATGACGGGATTCTCCGCTTTCTTCTCCTCGAGCAAACGGGCAATTCGAGGACCCGTTTCACGGGTTCGTTCATCTATTTCCTGATCTGTCATTCGGGCATACGTAGAGGAAGAAAAGAAAAGACGAGAGCCACAGGGCATTTCTATGTTAAACGTCTCCACGACCCATCGTAGTTCGGGACGTGCGTTTCTTACCCTCTGCCGGCAACACGATGGGTTTCACACGGTCATGGTACAAATCCAGCCTGTAGGCTCGCAAAAACACTTCGTTTATTCAATCATACTTCACGTTCTCAAGAAAGAACGCTCGGGTACAGCCGGAAATCATGCCTTCAGGTCATCACCCGGAACTACCCCGGCCAGTGCATATTCATCAGCGTAATCAGTCCATTCTCACCCCATGCGTAAGCCGCCCAGGCAAAAATCACGGAAACGATCGACATGAGCTTGATGAGAATGTTGAGCGAGGGACCGGTCGTGTCCTTGAACGGATCCCCCACCGTATCGCCGACGATGGACGCATCATGAGCGGGTGAATTCTTACCACCGTGGTGACCCGCTTCGATATATTTTTTGGCGTTGTCCCAGGCTCCACCGGAATTCGCCATCATAATGGCCACCAGAAATCCGGTCGAAATCGTCCCCGTGAGCAGCCCCATGATCCCCCCTACTCCGAGAAAGATCGACGTGAGTACCGGGACAAGGATGGCCAGCAGTGTCGGCGGGATCATCTGCCACTGTGCCGCCAGCGTCGAGATCTCGATCGGTCGGTTGTACTCCGGTGTTTTCGTCCCTTCCAGAATTTCCGGATGCTTCTTAAACTGACTTCGTATTTCCTTGATCATTTCACCGGCCGCCTCGTTCACGGCACGCATGGTCATGGCGGAGAACAGAAACACCGTCATACCACCGATCATAATGCCGAGAAGCACACGTGGATTCATCAGAGACACCCCGAAGAAATCGATAAATTCCGGGATCGTTCCGACGTTGGCCGTGATCTCCGACGCCTGCCAACCCAATCGCTGTAGCACTTCTCGAACCTCCTGCATATAGGCCGCCAGCAGGGCAAGCGCCGTCATGGCGGCGGAGCCAATCGCATATCCCTTCCCGGTAGCAGCGGTCGTGTTTCCCAGGGAATCCAGTAGATCAGTCCGTTCACGAACCTCCGGGGGAAGTTCGGCCATTTCCGCGTTCCCCCCGGCATTGTCCGCGATGGGACCGTACGCATCCGTGGCATTCGTGATGCCGAGCGTGGAGAGCATGCCTACAGCAGCAATACCCACTCCATACAATCCGATCGGAATGTGTATGAAGCCTCCCGGTAGAGCAAATGCGATTAACACCCCGGCAACGATGAGCAGAAGGGTCCAGCCCGACGACGCCATTCCGACGGCGACCCCATCCACAATGACCGTCGCCGTCCCGGTCTCAGCGCTCTCGGCGATGCCCCGGGTCGGCGCGTACTGATCCGACGTGTAATAACCGGTAACGTATCCGATAAATACCGCTGCCATCACACCGACCACAATGGGAGACCACAGCCTGAGCAGGCCAACGAACTGGTATTGCTCGCCATAAACTTCCCTGAGCAACCCTGCGTCAAGTACGTCGACGCCGTAAAACAGGAGATAGAATACACCGAGACTGGCCAAAAGCGTAAGTACCGAACTTGTATTTATACCGAACATGAGGTTCTCCATCAGCTCGGCGTGATCCGCCTCCTCCCCGGTTCGAACGAGAAAAATTCCGGCAATTGACAGAAGGATCCCGAACGCGGCAATCAGCAGAGGTGCGATCACGCCGTTAATGCCCAGTCCCGCCGTGACGGCAAGCACCATGGTCGCCAGAATCGATCCACAGTACGACTCGTACAGATCGGCGCCCATGCCGGCAACGTCCCCGACATTGTCCCCCACGTTATCCGCAATCGTTCCCGGATTTCGTGGGTCATCCTCCGGAATGTCTTCCTCCACTTTTCCAACAATATCCGCCCCGACGTCCGCCGCTTTCGTGTAAATCCCCCCGCCCACTCGAGCGAACAGGGCCGCGAGGCTGGCCCCCATCATATACGGAAGCATGACCGTTGTTGCGGCTTCCAGGTCGGTGATCGGCAGCGGAAAAATACCCAGTCCGAGCAATCCCGTCCACGGAAGGTTGACCTGTGTCAGAAACAGAAACCACAGCGCGATCGGAAGCAAGCCAAGCCCCACGACGCTTAACCCCATCACACCACCGCTTCGAAACGCAATGCGAAGTCCTTCGTTTAAACTCGACCGACAGGCCTGTGTGGTTCGAGCACTGGCCTGCGTCGCGGCAATCATCCCGATCCACCCGGCGAGACAGGACATCACGCCTCCGGACAGGAACAAAAACGGAATCCAGGTGGGCTGCATTCGGAAACCAATGCCGATAATACCAAACAGGACCATCAAAATGACAAACACATACGCCACGACGCGATACTGTGTGCGAAGGTATGTCCGTGCCCCCTCTTTCACGTGCCGGGAGATCCGTTTCATGTCCCTGTTCCCTTCCGGTTCCTGCATCATGCGGCTATAAAACCACCATGCAAAACCGAGGGCGACGAGAGGAGCGAGGAGAACCAACCAGAACACGCCCGGAAGAACAACTCCTTCCTCCCCCGTGGAATCAGCCGCAAGAAGAATTCGCTGAAACGCGAACACGAAAATAACCGGAAGTCCTGCAGTACACATCCACTGATACAATCGTCTCATTGTTCCTTCCATCGCAGCAGTTCTTCAAAAATCAAGAGTTTATCAGATCTCGAACGAAGAGCCTCGAATATCCTGCCCCGCAGGTAGATCGTGCTCAAGTGAATATCCAACTGATACACACATGATTCCCCTCCATCCTTACGATATCGGGCGGAATCGTACAGGATCGTTTCAAGCTATTCAAACAACGTTCATCCATTGCCGAGGAATTGCCCGAAAACCACAGACTACACGAAGGAGAGCAATAGTCATGGAATGGAATGAAACTTCGTGCCAGGAACCCCTCTTCAGAACCCTTCTCCTCCAATTGACCATCCAGCGAATGCCCGAGAACGACAGGGAATCGTTTTCATACCAAATCAATGGCACCCCACCCGAATGGGCCCCGTTCCAAACCGGTTCCTCCTTCCTTTCTCTGGTGTGGTTTACTCCTCTTCTCCTTCGATCTCATTGACCCTGTCGGTCATGCGAGATTTGATTCGGCCGGCTTTGTTATGGTGGATCGCCCCCTTCTTTGCCGCCCGGTCACAGAGCCCGTACAACCTCTTCAGTTCCTCCTCCGCACGATTCGAATTTCCCTCTTCAACCAGCGCTTTAATCTTCTTCCGAAGGGTTTTGATGCGTGTCTTGTACGCCTTGTTCTTCTGGCGGCGCTGTTCGTTCTGTCGTACTCGTTTTTCCGTCGATTTATTGTTTGGCATGGTTTATCCGATCGTATAAGTGAACAAAAAACAGTTCGCCTCCTCATTACGCACTCGCTTTTTCCTTGGCCTCTTCGAACAATTCCGAAGCGTTCTTGTAACTGTAATCCTCCTCAAGAATTTCTCGCAGGTTCTGTGCCGCTTGTTCCCACTTCTGATCCTCCATGTACGCCCGGGCAAGGTCGTATTTCAGATCCACCTCTTCCTCGGACGTACGTGCATCCTCGAGGCCTTTCCTGAACTGATCAATAGCCATGTCGGGATGGTTGTTGTCCATAAAACTTCGTCCGAGTTGAACGTACGCCTGTGACTTGATGTTCGGATCTTTAATGGCCTTCTGGAGCTGAGAAATGGCTTCATCCGTCTTTCCGGCCTGCCGGAGATATCGACCGTAATGAAAACGGAGCTCCATGTCGGTCGGATGGTTCTGTACCCGTTTTTTGTACTCCTTCACCCGTTCCTGAAGCTGTTTCTTCTTTAGTTTTTCCAGCTTCTTCTTCAGCTTCCTGTTATCCGGCTCCTTCTTGAGTTTCTCCTTCACCTTATTGATTCGTTCCTCCCACTTACGCAGTTTGAGATCCCCAATTTTCATGGTTAACTGACCGTCCTGCGGTCGAATTTCCGAGGCGTTTTCGTATGCCGACACCGCTGAATCAAACTCGTCCAGTTTCTCGTACAGCTCCCCGACGCGCTTCCATTTCTCAAACTCCTCGTCCTCCGTCAGCTCCTGCTCCTGAAGCTCGGAGCGGATGTCCTTGATCGCCTGCTTGATTTCGTCGGGCTCCGTGAGGATGTGCTGCTCACGCTCAAGTTCCTCTGCTTTTTCCTCGTCACGAATCAGGTCACGTGTGGAGTCCGCTCCGTCCCAGCCCCCTTTTTCCACCGTCGTCTCGGCCATCGTGTTCTTGATGCGCTCTTCGATGTCACGGTTTCCCGGATCAAGTTCCTTGACTCGCTGCAGATGGCGCGTGGATCGATTCGTGTCCCCGATCGCTTCGTACAGGACGGCAAGCTGTTCGTGTAGCTTCAGGTTGTCGTCGTACCGGTCCGTTAGCTGACGCAGTTCAAGTATCGCCGCTTCCAGCATACCCTTTTCCCGAAGTGCCTGCGACAGTTTTACCCGGGTCCCGACGTCCTCCGGATCAATTTTAAGATACTCTTCACAGGCCTGGATAACCGCGTCCGGATCACTGTACAGCCGGGACTTTATCCAGGGAATGAAGCCGGTTATTTTGGCCATGACCGGGTGTGGATACCCGTCCTGCCTGGCCTTACGCACCTCCGATTCCCGCAGTAACTGCCGGGCCTTGCGGTTGTCCGGCTGGTTCTGAACCACTTCCGAAAACAGGTCCATGGCGTAATCGTAATTCTGCTTCTCGAAAGCACGTTTTCCTTTTTCAAAAATCTCGGATGAGATCTCCGTCACGGTATTGTTTTTCCCGGAATAAGGTGAAGAAAAAATCTCGAACAGTACATTTCACCCAGGAAGGATCAATCACTCCGTTACTGATCCCGATCCTGACCCTTTTTGTATAAATTACGACGTATTGGATGTTGTATCAAGTATGAATGCTTCTTTCCACCCATTCGAATTCACCGATGGCCCGTACAGCATCATGGCTGCAACCACGGCCTTTTTTGCCTGTAGAGAACGAACTGCAGCCTTTGGTGCAACCCATTCCTTTCACTCATATCTTCCCACGTTCGGAGAGCCGTTTCTCCACCCGCTCCCGAAGCGGCAAATCCGGATCGCGTTCATATCCCGTTTCATCTTCCTCGGACGTCTCCACGTCCCGGTCTTCGTCTTCCTCCGGCGCATCCGCCGCGGGCTCTTCCACAGCCTCTTCCTCCGGTGCTCCGTCTTCTTCCCCGGCGGTCTCTTCATGGGGTTCGTCCCCGGACTCTTCTGGCTCGGATGCGCCGGAAGCCCGTCCATCGTCCCGACCCGTTCCTTCCACCGCCTGTTTCCGAATCGCAAGACGGTGTCGCAATTTTTCCTCAGGTTCGTACGACGAGAGGTTCTGAAGCACTTCATCCGCGTCCTGAACTTCTTTGGACGGTTCCACTGCCGGCCCCGAACTCTCCGTGACCTCAACCTTTTCCGCCGGTCGATCTGCCTGCTCTTCCTGCTCCGGCGCTTCAACGGAAGCCGCAGCTTCTTCCGCCGCTTCCTCCTCTCCTCCCTCCGTCTCCGGTACGTCCTCGTCCGGCAGTTCGCCTTCCATCTTGCCCCGCCGTATCAAACGTCGTTCCACTCGCTCCCTCAACTCCAGATCCTGCTCCGCAGCGGGCGTACCGGCGGCCGTCTCCTGCGCTTCTTCCGGGGACCCATCGGCAGTTTCTTCCGACTCCTCCCCGCCCTTCTCCTCGTCCGCCGACTGCTTGTCCGCGGGGGCCGTTTCCTCTTTCGAAGGTTCCCGTTGATCAACATCCGCCGTGTCCTCCTCCGTTTTTTCAGCGGAGGGTTGTCCCGTTTCCGCCTCCTCCCCTTCCAGCTTTCCCCGCTGTATTAACCGGTTTCGAACCCGCTCACGAACATCATCCCCTTCCACAGCAACCGACTCACCCTCCGCAGTCGGCTCCTCACCTTCCGCGGGTTCTCGTTCGGTTTCCTGTTCCGGTTCCTCTGACTCCCCTTCGGCAGGTTCATCTTCTTCCGACTGCTCGTCCGCCGCCGGTTCCTCCTTCTCCGGACTCGTCTTCGGCCCGTCAGGCTCCGTGCCCCGCTCATCGGTATCCGTCGACTTCGCTTCCTCAGGTAAATCCCCTTCCATTTTTCCACGGCGGATCAAGCGGCGGCGCACTCGCTCCCGTACCGATAGATCCTCCTCGTCGACCGTCGCCTTCCCCGCCTGATCCTGATCCGTCGTATCCTCATCCGTTTTGACCTCAGAATCCTCCGACGTTTCTTCCCCGACCTCGCCGGTACCTTCATCCGCCGCCTCCGGTTCCGAAGTCGTTTCCGTCTCCCGATCCGTCCCGGACGATGCCTCTCCTTCAAGTTTACCTCGGTCCTTGAGCCGCTGTCGAATCCGTTCACGAGCGGAGTCTCCTTCCACCTCCGAAGCCCCCGCCCCGTCCACCGGTTCCGTCTCCTCCTTATCGGTCGATTCGTCTCCCGTCCCTTCAGCGGTGCCTTGCTCCTCGTCCGTTTTCTCTTCACCCGACGCCTCTTCGGTTTGTTCAGTCTCTTCCGGTTCCTCCCTTTCCTCATCCGGAGGAATGTACCCCACGGCTTCGCCATTTTCCCCGGGCAAACGGACATGGTGCCAGCCAAGCCGCCGGTTCTCGTCCGGATGAGGTGCAAATTCGATGTCCAGATCCTCCGGGTTGCCGATCACAACCTTAATCTTCTCCTCGTCCGAAACCCCGTAGTGCATCTGATTGAGGTACTGGAGGTGACCGAGTGAGCCAATGTCCTGGTCCAGGATACGAGCAAGCACCGTATCCACGGCAACCGGGTCATCGCCGGACAGGGCAAAGCCACCGTCATGTCGTGTCCCCGTTCCATCCACCACGTAGGTTCCATCTATAAAGGAAAGGTCGGGCATCAGGTGCTGGGCAAGGTTCGAAAGATTGCGATACAGGGTCCGGTATTGAAGCCGGACATCCTCCTCGGTGTCCTGATAGGAAGAAACCTTCTCCCGGAGTTCCCTGTGTGTCGAACTGTAGGTCTCCGAAGAACCGCCCTGTCCTTCCACCGCGTTCGGTATGAGCAGGGAGGATGAAGCGGATACCGCTCGCTCATCCGCCAGCCGGGCTTCCTGTGGAACCCCCTGCAGAAGCACCCGATCCGCCGGGTGCACGGCAAAAATCATGTTCTGCACACCTCCGAACATACCAAATGCCGGATCGGAGGACGGGACGGATACGGAAATGCGAAATTTCGAATTTTTAATTCGCCGGTTGACCCGTATGGTCTCCGTTTCACCGTGGACGTTCTCGATCTGAATCTCTTCCCAGGGACCGTTCTGATACAGGTTTTCCACCCGTATGGGCAGCGATTTCATCCGCTCAGCGGACTGAAACTGATCCATTCCTTCCATTTCGTCCCGATTCCCACAGATGATAATTTCTTCAAATTTAAAGTATTTGATTTCATCATCGTGGAAGTTGATCAGTTCATCGAGGATGCCCCGGATCGCGTCTCCACGGGTTCTCGTCAGTTCGGAACCCGGGGGGGAAATACGGGGCATAATCACAGGACGTGCCGTAATCTGTTTGGCTGTTTCACTGCGTATGCTATACGCCGCTTTCCGCAGGATTTCACGGCGCTCCACACCGGTCGAAAGAGCAACTTTCGGCATCGGAATTTTACTATCAGAACGAAAAAAAGCAACGGAATAGGTCGGTAATTTAACAAACGAGTGGAGCTCTTTCAATGGATTTGATTATTCTATATAACGATTAAAGCTCGTTTTATTTCCGGCCGACCCACACCTTCACCTGATGAACAATCCGTCCAAGACAGTTTCAAATCATTTCTCCGGTGGCCTGTGGCCCGCCGACGTCTACATCCTTTTCTATCTGCTATTTCTCATCGGTTGTGTGATCGTTGCTCCCGGGGAACTGCCGGACCGGGGCAGCCTAATTTTCGAAATGTCCCTGTTACTCCTGACGAGCCTGTTGCTGGTCACAGGTGCGGACCCCGATTCACATCCGATCATCTATCTTCTCCGCATCATCTATCCCATCTTTCCCATCCTTTATGCCTTTCGCCTGTTACATTTCCTGATCCCGGCCCTTCGAACCATCGATGGAACCTGGGAAAACGCTTTGATTCACTGGGATCAGCTCCTGTTCGGAAAGCAAGTATTCCTGTACTTTGATCCCATTCGCACGCCCGTAGTGACGGAATTAATGTATTACTTTTACGTTTCGTATTATGTGGTTCCACTGATCCTGGTGTTTTATATTTTCTACCGGTGGCTTCACGGGGACTTCGATGCCGGTGTGCTCCGCAGGCTATCCGGAAGCCTGACCCTCGGATTTATATCCAGCTACCTGATATATATGCTCGTGCCGGCCCGGGGTCCCTGGTACGCCCTGGAAACGGGCATTCTTCAGATGGACCCGGTCCCTACAGCGCTCGAAAGCGCGTGGATCGGCGAGCATATTCGAACCGCGATCTTAACCATGGAAATGAAAATGTACGACGTGTTTCCAAGCGGTCACACGGAGATATATCTGATCTGCGTCCTGCTCTCGTGGCGTTATGCCAGGGTTCTGTTCTGGCCGGTGCTGTTGCTGTTTATCTGCATGGCGATTTCCACGATGTATCTCCGTTTCCATTACGGTGTGGACGTGCTTGCCGGAGCCGTGCTCGGGGTTCTGGTGTTCTGGATGCAGGAGTGGATTCACAAATAGCCCAGAGGACTCGACCGAATCCGGGTTTTCGAACGTTTACTCCGTTAAAATTGGAAATGGTCTCCAGCAGTAACCTCCGAGACGTCTGAAGCCCATACCATTTCAAAAGTAAGGTCCGTGAAAAACGCCTCCGGAGTAACCAGCGGCCTTCAGCGAAACAAAATAACCGATCGTCTCCCACCGGGTCCACTCATCCTTTTGCTTATTCCTTACGGAGCCGGCATTCTTCTGAGCTGGAAACTGACCCCCGCACCCTATGTTCTTTTCAGTATGCTCGTTCTGTCCGGTGTCGGGGCCTTTGGCTTCCATATGCTGGACCGGCGTTACGCCTTCAGTCTCGCCCTGTTCCTGTTCGTCTTTGTCGCCGGTTCGACACGGTTACACCTGGCGACCACCCACGATCCCCACAGCACCATGCACCTTCCCGAAAACACGATCGTTACAGCTACGGGTCACCTGTCCTCCGTCGAACAGAAGGTAAAAACCACGCCCGATGGGAAAGCCATCAACTGGAGTTCCGCCACCCTTCGCGTTCATCGCATTCGAATTCGGGACAACGAATTTTCAGCAAACGGAACGTTACAGCTCTATACATTTCGAAAGCCGGCGCCCTACCGGCCCGGGATGCGGATTCGCGTTGAAGGAATGATCCACAAGAACCGTCCGCCGACAAACCCGGGAAGCACGTCCTGGCGCTGGTATCGTCACCAGCAGGAAATCGGCGGAAGCCTGGTGGTGCAAACCCCTGAGGACTGGCAGCTCCGTCCCGCCAAAACACGATGTCTTCCGGGCCACGTGGCGGCCCTCCGACACTGGATCGTCGAACAGATGAACGTGAATCAGCAGAGACTGCGTCTCCTCCCGGCCCTGATCCTCGGTATGCGAGAACAGGTCGACTCCGACCTGGAGGAAACCTTTCAGAGGAGCGGGACCGTTCATTTCCTGGCAGTATCGGGGCTTCACGTGGGCTTTCTTGTCCTCGGCGGCTATTTTTTGTTGCGAACCCTCCGATGTTCTCCTCGCATGACGACCGTTCTTCTCCTGGTTCTTCTGACCGTCTATCTCGGTTTAACCGGATTTCGCCTTCCCACACTTCGCGCGTCCATCATGATCGGTTTGCTCCTGGTTGGAATCATGAGCCGAAGACACCTTGGCTCCCTGCAACTGCTCGGGATTGCGGCCTGGATCCTTCTGATCTATCATCCACTGGACCTGCTGTCTCCGGGTTTTCACTTCAGCTTTCTGTCCGTTGCCGGTTTAATTCTCCTGTCCGGTCCCCTCGGTATAACTGCACAACCGGAGGAACCGGCCGCGAAACAGCGTCTGCTGCGGGAGTTTTTGTTCATCGAACGCCTGAAAGGATATCTGTATCAGGGTATGCGGTATGGCCTGTCCGTGGTGGGCGCCACCGCACTGGTGCTGCTGGTTGTGGGTCCCTTAATCGTCTATCACTTCAACATCATCTCTCCGGGCTCCCTGATCGCCAACCCGCTTCTCTTTATCACATTGCCCCTTCTCCTCGCCTTCGGTTTCTTACATATGACCCTTGCCAT
>CAYXQY010000077.1:0-16555 GCA_964466525.1 uncultured Planctomycetia bacterium | reverse complement strand
CCGTCTCGACGGTCAACTTCGTCTCGAATGACGGTTCGATCCACGTCTACCGGATGTGCAGAAAGGGTACGATTTTTGCGTTTTCTCGGGGGAAGGCTCTGCTGAGATGACCGGATTCCCATGTTACTCGAACGACACCGGAGATTTCTCACCGTATCAAAAACACCTCGCCCTGAGCGGACCCGAATAAGAAGGAAATTGATTCATCCGGGGAGCTGACTTAAACTCTGCGTCCCTCCTCTATCGGTGTTCGTTGTTCTGTGAAGTGAAAATCTTGAATGGTTTGAACGTTTGTTTACATTTAAATTCAAAAGGTTTTTATCCCCACTGCACCACTCGTGTTCCGGGCTCTTGTATCGGTCTCACCTCAATACCAGGCGATCCGACTCCTCCATGACAGATCACACTCACGTTCTCCTTTTGACGTTCTATATGGCCGTCCACTCCGTTCTCGTTACGGGGGTGGCAGAATCCGTACCGGAATCCGATCTCCCCAATATTTTAATCGTATACGCAGACGACCAGGGATACGGTGATTTCTCATTGCAGAACCCCGAGTCAAAGATCCCCACCCCCAACCTGGATCAGCTTGCGCGGGAGGGGGTGCGGTTTACCGATGCGCACTCTGCATCCGGAATCTGTTCCCCCAGCCGTTATTCACTGCTTACCGGTCGTTACTTCTGGCGGGACAATATTTCAGGGACCACCGGAAATTTTGGGGGATCCTGGCTGGATGAAAATCGGCTCACCCTGCCTGAGATGCTCCAGGAAAAAGGCTACCGAACCGCGGCAATTGGCAAGTGGCACCTGGGATGGCAGCGGCCGAAGGACCTCACCGAACCCCTGTCGGACGGCCCGCTGGCACACGGTTTTGACTACTACTTCGGACCCGGTGTTCCGATTCGTACCCCCATGACATGGATTGAAAACAACAGCATTCTCTATCCCCCGACCGAACCGTACAGACCGGTTCCGCCGCCGCAGTCGTACCATTTCGATGCCGGGGGTTCATTGGGGGGAGGACACGATACCGTTCCGGATGGCAAAATGGCAGAAAACTGGCGCCTTGATGAGATGATGCCCCGGATCACCAGGGAGGCTGTGGAATGGATCGGCAAGCAGAGCAGTGCTCGACCGTTTTTTCTGCACTGGTCCTGGGCTTCCCCTCATACCCCCGTGGTTCCGATTGAGGCATATCAACACTCCTCCGGTGCCGGCGCGTACGGTGACTACGTACACCAGAGTGACGCACACCTCGGTCGAGTACTCAGGGCCCTGGAAAAAAATGGGTTTGCCGACAATACCATCGTCATTTTTACCAGCGACAATGGGCCCGAGAAATACACCTTCGACAACGGCACCGACATTCTCGCGTACGGACGAATAAAGAAATACGGTCATGACAGCCGGGGGCCGCTTCGTGGCGTTAAACGGGATGTCTGGGAGGGAGGACATCGGGTGCCGTTTGTCATCCGCTGGCCCGGAGTGGTCGAGCCCGGTACCGTCAGCTCCCAGCTGATCAGCCAGCTGGACCTCCTGGCGACCTTCGCGGCACTTGTTGATTATAAACTTCCCGATGATGCCGCCGAAGACAGTTACAACCTGTTGCCGTTGATCAAAGGGAAAACGGACCGGTCACCCCGGGATACGCTGGTCTACCACACCGGATTCTCCGACGGACAGTGGGGTCTACGTCACGAGGAGTGGGTGTGGATCAACAGCACGACGGGAAGCAGGCGGAAAAAAGAACCGGATTGGCTGGGTTATCCCTCCAATCCTCACGACATGGTGCTGAACAACCTCGAACAGGATCTTGAGCAGACCGAAAACCTCGTGGACCAGTATCCGGAAAAAGCCAAAAGCATGAAAAAGCGGTTACAAACAGTTCGGAAGCGGGGGTATAGTTCCCCACGGTTGACGTCGGAGGAGGAGGAACAGTAAATGGGGATGATCCACTTGATGGACGGCGTCCGAGAAGCCTTTAACGTTTCAAAAGGTCCAACCACTTCCTTCGAACGTATAAAAACGTCAAGGTTGATTATTCCTGCTGATCACTCCAATTTGACGGGGTGTTTGCAGGAACGCGATGAATGGTCAGGTGGACGGTTTTTGAAAATGACCTTCCCCCGGCATCCTCCAGATCCATCCTGATCCGTAGCTGGTCCACGGGCTGGAGGTGCCGGCTTGAAAGATGGACCGTCTGTCGATCGTTTCCCACCTGAACTCCGGAAATCGGTACGGGATCCTCCCCCTCCTGTTCTGGATTTTCGACGGAATAATGCGCTGACCCGTAGTTGTGTGTCCAGCGGTAATTCCACTGTGACAGGGCATATCGTTCCACGTTCCCGGTGATCTCCGGGTCCAGCGGCACGCTAAACTGGAGTTCGATCCCCTGCTTGCTCACCTGGAAATCCTTCACAAACCGAGCGTTACCGCCCGTGTAACGCAGGCGCTGGAAACACCCATCCTCCGCATCGGCCGGTCCCCCCCAGCCGGAGAGGCCCGTGCCCCATACGTGTCCGGTGGCGGGGTTCTGCCTCGCACGGTGCACGCCCGCCTGAAATTCGTGGGGTAGCCCGGCAATCAAGGCCGCGTCTACCTCCCCGCCCGATTCCTGCCTCAAAACATAACTCATCGTTCCTGTTCCGTAACTGGTGTGAAGAAGTGTCTCTGACAGGGGCCCGAATCCGTCTTCGACCCACAGCTGTCCGCCGCTGGAGGGATCCAGTGATTGCGGAATCCAGATCATCGGATCGTTGAACCGGTCCGGGGGCCGGTAGTCGCCTTTCGGGCCGGCCGGTGGTTTCCCCAGAGGATACCCGTAAAATTCACCGTCTTCGACCACGTTGATCTGGGACGCGGGCACCCATCCCCCTTCATTATCACTGACCAGTGCCCGTTCATCGGGTAGCATGCCCATTCCGTTGGGCACCCTGAACCCCGTCGCGACCACCTCTCCGCCGGACCCGTCCGGTGCCACACGTCGGACGGCACCGGGTGGGGGTTGAAAATCATTGAAAAGACCGGTTTTGGCGTAGTAGAAGTGGCCGTCCGGACCTCTCTGCAGGTCAAAATTGAACATGTGCCAGTGTGTGCGCACATTGGGGTCGGCGTAGAAGGTCTCGTAGAAATCCGCCTCTCCGTTCCCGTTCAGGTCGTGAAGCCGAACAATACCGGTGCGGCACGTCACGTAAACGGTTTCTTCCTCCACGTACACCCCCAGCGGTTCGTAAAGACCCGCCGCGTATCGACTCCAGGTGACCTTATCCAGCTCCTCGTCCAGTCCCGAAACGATCCAGACGTCTCCGGTGTACGTCGTCACCACGGCTCGACCATCCTGGAAGAAGTCCACCGCCGAGGTCCGCATCCAGGTACCGTACGGGTTGTCAAACGGCACCGGCACGGTATCCAGTGCGTATCCATTCTTCGGTTCCCCCGGCTCACCCTGAACCGTGACCTCCTCCGTCCATTGCCGCGGCCCGCCCGTCGTCCATTCGGACGGAGGGGTAAGGGCACGGCTTTCCTGTACGGTCCGAACATACCGGGAAAACTGCTGAAGTCCACGGTCCGTATCGGCCGTGGATCGAATGACCTGAAGGACGCGACGCGTTCCGGAGGCCGGAAGGTGCAGCACCAGGCGATCCTGTTCGTCCACGCTCCACGTCACTCCTTTCGTCTGTCCCACCACCGCCGCAATAACCGCCCCCTCATAGGAGTTCGTACCGTCACCGGATTGTTCCTGCTGTTTTGTTGAACCGGTCACAAGTACGGTCCGCTTTGTCCCCTGTCCTTTTCTGCGATCCCTCAATTCCCCGTCGTATGTGTAAATTCCGCGGGCCGTCCCCGTCGATGATACCGCCCGACCGGCGGCCAGTTTCAACGAATCCTCCCCTGGAGCAATCTCAAGTGTGTGCTCAAGCACAAACCGTTCCCCAACTTTTCGCGCCGAAGGCACCTCCAGTACGTCACGATCCCCGATCCGATAAGATAGTATCGTTCGGTGGCCGTGTCGGTACCGGCCTTTGAACTGCATCCACTCGGTCGGTGCCGGGCCGCGGGGGGACCACCGGTCCGAATCGTCCGGACCCAAACCGAATTTGCCATTCAGTGCCCACTGCCACTGTCGCAGGCCCTTGATGGATTGGCCGTCTTTTTTCGGCCAGGATCCTCCTTTCCGACGCTCCATCATCGTATCGCTCAGGTCGAGAAACCCACCCCTCCAGACGTCCAGCACCCGCATGCGTTGCAAGTCGTAACTGATGGTCGTTCCTCCTCCGAGATCGATGGTCAGCGCCGCGGGGGCTCCGCCAAATCGCCAGCTTAGACCGGGCCCGAAATTCGGTCCTCCTTCCGATGAACGCCTCCGACTCGTGCGCTTGTCCACGGTGTCCGGGAGCGAAGAGAGGTACGCCTCCGTCACCGGCTCGAACTGGTCCGGGTTTTCCGGCTTCAACATTTCCTGCCGCACGTACCGAATCACGTCGTACCGTTCCTGCGGCGACAGCCAGTTCATGGTCGGCATCGTTTTGTACCCCTCCGTGAGCGTGCGGTACATACTGAGTGGATCGGCCCCGTTCTGGAGCTTTTCGCCGACAAACGACCGGGCCCGGGGATTGTTGGATGCTTTCCCGTCCGAGCCGTGACAGGCGATACAGGCCGAGCGATACAGTTCCCGTCCGCGCTGAACGCTCGCCTGCTCGATCAGGGTCCGGTGGGTCAGGTTCGAACGCTGCCCGCTCGTGTCGGATTGTGCATCGACCCGAACCGGACCGAACAATCCAGCGTACAGGAGCAGAACCAGTCCGGACAAACAGGTAAGATGGCGAACGACCTCTGAACACGCGATTCGTCGCTGCATGGGCTCCCTGCTGTGTAAACCGCCGAAGTAACGATATGAGTCGGGAACGAGACTGTTTTGATTCGTGACCCATAGTAGGTAAGACCGGAGCACGGTTCAACGCCGTGGCACAATACGGTCGGAGCGGTCTTCGGAAATGACGGGATACGTAGGCATGGCCGGAGTGAGGACGAGGGTGCATGGGACGGTTCTCACTCCACAGGGGCGTGTCCGGGCCGGGCTCGTTATCCCTTGAGCCCGTTGTTCAGGCGGCGACCACGAAGAATCCAGAACGCCAACCCGGCTTCTTCATCGGAAACGGACCCGTGCTTGCGAGCCCCCCGTATCAGCGGTCCGGCTGAAACAACACGCAGATCGGAGCCGGACACTCGACGGAGTTTCCCGTGAAGGACAACCGGCCGGTTTCCGCATCAATTTGAAACACGGAGACGGAATCCGAGGTTCTCCCCGCAGCCAGCAACCAGTTGCCCGTGGGATCCACGTTGAAATTCCGTGGCCGTTTGCCCCGAATGGGTTCCCGTTCGACGGGCGTCAGTTTTCCGGTCTCCGGATCAATCTTAAAGACGGAAATCGAATCGTCTCCTCGATTGGCAGTGTACAAAAATGATCCGTTCGGATGAATTCGGATCTCCGAGCCCGTGCTCTTCCCCTCTCGTTCCGACCCGGGCAGCGTGGTGATGGTCTGAAATGACTCCAGGGTCCCCTTTTGTTCGTTATGATGAAACGCGGTGACCGAAAGGCCCATCTCGTTCAGTACGTACGCGAAGGGACGATCGGGATGGAATTTCATATGCCGGGGCCCGCTCCCGGGGTTACATTTGCCGCCCCCATGCGGGGTCAATTCGCATCCGTTCCCCATGCTGTATATCTCCACCCGATCCGTTCCCAGGTCGGGGACAAAGAGAAACTGGTTCCCCGTTCCCGTACCGACCCAGTGCGGATGTGGCGCTTTCTGCCGGGACGTATTCGGACCGGATCCTTCGTGTTTGACAAGGTCGGTCCTCGGTCCGATCCTGCCGTCCTCCTCAAGCGAAAACGCGGCCACGGACCCCGCGCCGTACTGAGCCGTAAACAGGCACGACCCGGACCGATCCACGGTGATGTGCGCTCCTCGCCCGTCCCCAATGGGTCGTGCGTTCAGTTCGTTCAGGGCACGTTCGTCGTCCGCAATTCGGAACGATGCAACGCCTCCTTTTCGGGTTTCGGGTAGCCGGCAGAGGGAATACAGCACGCTTCCGTCGGGATGCATCGCGAGGAATCCGGGGGAGGCGATCTTCGCCGCACGTTCCGGGGAACTCAACGTGCCGGACGTTGTGTTCAGGGTGGCACGGTAAATGCCCCGGTTCCCGTCATCGGGACCCGTGGCGGTACCAAACCAGACGGTGACGTCCTCGGCCGTTGCAGCATTGGCTGTCATTAAAATCATCAGTAACCAGATATACGTTCGCATATTCTGTTCATCCTGAATCTGTTTTGACGTTTCGGACGAATGCGGAGCGAGTTTATTTCCTTTCGATCCTTACCGGGCAGTATGCCGTGCTCAAAAATTCCATCCCGGGCACGGTGCACTTCAATCGCGACGAACGGTGACGGGGTCTCCGAATCCCGAATCGAAAAGATCTCCGGGTAGCTCGTTTTGTTACAGTGACACACGTGAAATTTACCCTCCGCGACCCGATCTTCCTTGGAATCTGCGCACGTCACTGTCCGATAAACCATACCGTACGGACACTCCGCTTTCGATCGTACGGACGAAGTGAGGGTTTTTCAAACGTCTTATGGCGAGCAAGGTGAATTGATTGAATCGATATCATAGCGTACCTGGGGGCCATCTGTCAGGAAACACAGAAATTTGACAGAATGAGGGGGATCCGGTACCGTAGGGTGTCTACCGGGTTCAGGAGAATGTGAATCACTGTCCTCTATACCCCGGAACGTTCTTTGTTCTCAAGCGCCAGTAACCTTCATGCCAGCATGGATCGATACGATTCAGTCCCGGTTTGCTAACGTATACCGGACGGGATGTTCGAGTCTTCTTCTGATCCTTGTTCTGGCCGCCCCCGCACAGGCCTTCCTGTCCCTCGAACTCTCCAACGGAAGTCGCCACCGGCTGCGAGCCCACCCGGTGGTTCTGGACCTGGACCGCCTGCCGGCATCCTACCACAGAAACGGCCTGCAGGCACTCAACGAGGAAGGAAACGCCGTACCGTTACAGGTGGACGATTTGAATCAGGACGGCACGCCCGACGAACTTGCGTTTCTCGTTGACCTGCCCCCCCGCTCGACGGCCACCTATAAACTGGTCAAATCCGGGGAGCGAGAAACGTCCCGGACCCCCCAGGGGACGGAACTGACCATAGCGAAGCGGGGTCAGAACGAGGAAGACGGAAAATACCTCGACCTTCAGAATTCGTTCTGGCGAACCCGTATTGAGATCGGAAAGAAAAAGAAGCTCGGCATCGAAGTGTGGGACCGGTCCACGGGATCGTCCCTTATCGGCCGGGGCATGACCCGAAACGGGGGTGACGTGTGGAAGAAGACCGGACCTCGCCAGACCGTTGTTGCGAAGGGACCGGTACGGGTGATCGTGGAACAGACGTATCCCGGAATCCAGAAGGAAAACTTCGAGGGGTTCCGGTTGACCGAACGATACACGCTTTATGCCCGACATCCTCGTCTGGATTTCGACTGGATGATCGAGAACCCGTCCGACGAAAAACGCACGCTCCGGGGTATGTGGGGAACGATGTACAGGGTCTGGTTGGGGAAACTGCTTTCGCGGAACCTCCCCGACACCGAAATTCTTTCCGTGCGCCATTTTCTGACGTCCCGCAAGAACCTTTTTTACTACAATCCTGAAACCGATCATGCCCTCGGCGTGGTCATGCACTCCCCGCGCTGGATCCAGGAGATCAAGCCGATGTGGGGCGGCGTGCCGACCGTCTCCGGGGGCGTTCGTATTCACGCGAGCCCGTCACGCAGAACGGCTCGGGGAAACGTTGCGAAAGCGGGAAAGTTCGGTGTGGGCCGGATCTGGCCGTTGAAGCAAGGGCGACTATTCCGGCAGCGCTGGGACTGGAAGCATGCGCCTCATCATTTCCGTTTCGATCCCGGAGAACGACGCTCGTTTTCCCTTACCTTCAATGGGTACAAAGGGACACAGGACAAGACACGTCGGGCATTTGAGCGGGACGTGACGCTGAGTGTCGGAACGGTGAATGTCATGAGCGGTTCGGAACAGCCGCTTCGTGTGGCGCGGGCTCCGGAATGGTTTGCCGCGTCCTTCGACGATCTGAACCGGTGGAGCACGACGAAGGAAGCAAACACGCGAACCGACAACGGCAAAGTAACCCTTACCACCCGTGAGCCCGGCGCCGCACTCTATACCGCGTTCACCCGGGATTTCGACGATCCCACGGCCATTCGCGGACGACTGGAAACGGACGAGAACACCACCGTACGCGTGAGTCTCGTCGACCTCGAAAGCGACGAAACGTATGTGCTGGACCGGGTGACGCAGGATTTTAACCATACCCTTCTCAAGGACCGTGGTGCTTACGCCGAAGCAGCTGTCGATCGTGGATTTGTTCCGTCGGAGGAGGCGTACCATAAAAGGTTGAAGAACTCAGGTGTTGTGGACGGATTTGGTCCGTACCTTGAACTGTACGGACCCCGTCGCTGTCTGCTCAAACTTGAGCTGATGCCGCGCCCGGACACGGCGAATAGCGGGAAACCGCTTCGTGCAGTGTTCCATGAAGTATCGGTGGCCTGGCCGCTGGCACCTCCTCCGGAGATCACGAGTCCACCGGAGAACTTCGATCTGACCCATATCGCGCTTGGTTTCAACATTCGCTCACGAGCCGTCGAACAGGCGGAACGGGGGTATGAGCTGCAGGTCGCCCGGACACCGGCGTTCGACGATGTGCAGGTCGATTCATATCACGTCAATCGATTGCGGCGTGGAAAAAAGCAGTCGCAGCCGTTTCAGGCACTCGGTGTTCACGAGCTTCTTTCGCGGGGCGAGTACGTTGCGCGGGTTCGAAGCGTCGCCCCCCATGGGCGGACCGGACCGTGGAGCGATCCATATCCGATCACGATTGCAAGCACGGCCACGGAACCGAAACCCCCGGCCAGGCCCGTGTCCCCGGACAGGCCGCTGTTTATATTCACGCCCAAACACAAACCGGCCATCTATCGGGAGATGTGGGACGCGCTGCCCGAATCGATTCGCAGACGTTCGGTGGCCAAGGAACATATGCATCGTGTGATGAAACGCAGGGACGAGTGGATGAAGACCGCCCGAAATACCTTTCCTCTGTTCATCACGCCCGTGCATCGTACGGATGCTCCTCCCAACCTCGCGCTGTTCGAGCATCTGATGAAGACCAACCCCGAAAGCATATACGGCATCTGGTTCGCGGAAACCGGTGTACAGGATGAATTTGCTCCCCGGGGACTCAAGCTCATGGCCCGGTATGGTCGCGTGTTTGGTGAGCTTGGCGGCGGCCATCGCGTTCATCTGCAGAGCGGCGCTAACAAACCGCTTTATGATCTGCTGGCCACCCACAGCGAGTACCTGATGCACGTGGTGAAGACCCAGAACGCACGCGCCCCCACCGCTGGATTCGCCGCCGCGATCGGTCTATGGGCGAGCGGTCGCATGAAGCACTGGGGCGTGGAAACCGAGTGGGGCATGGCCAAGAAGTCGATCGGAAACAACCCCGACGAAAACCCACCCCGCGGAATTGACTGGATGCCGCCGTTCCTTGTGGGGCTGGCGTACGGTGCCGAGGTGTACAACGCCCAGATCATCAAGTACGCGGCAAAATGGGACGGATGGAACGACGACGCCGGAGAACTGGACGGCATCTGGGATCGGGTTTTCGGCCCCTTTTACCGGGATCTCCTCAGGTACGATCTGATTCCGAGTCGCGAAGAAGTCATGAAAAATTTTCGCGTCGCATTGCAGCCCACGAAGGAACAGCTGCGGGAGAGTGCTCAAAAAGTGCGTCCGTTTCCACGGAAAAACGTGGCTGCCGCGCTCGGGTCCGATGGGCTCGGGGGCGAGTGGGTACCCAACGAACCGCGCTGGGGAATTGTACCGCTGCTGCCGCCTCACGCAACAACGTCGGAGCGCGACCGTTTCGAAGAGGTGGCAGATCCCGAACGGTTCGAGACCGCCGGGGACGTCGTCACATTCTTAAAGAACCATTATCCACCGGTGAAGACGGAAGCGTTTACTGTGCGAAGCGGGGACACCGGCGTGATTACGACCGGACTGGACACCTACGAACAGTTCGAGCGGTACCCGGACCGCCGGACCGGACCCCGAACTCAACACTTCCACATGAATCTCACAAAAGGGCCGGTTCAGTCCGTTCGTGGAAAGGTGAGTTTTCATGAGTACATCATCCTGAAGCAGCGTGAGGACGCCCTGTTTCTGCACACAAACGATTATCCCGATAAACCCACCCGGATCACGCTGCAATTGCGTGACGAAAATTCGAGCGTCCGTGTCGAGCCCGCCGATGCACTGGAGAAAAAACAGATAAACGAACAATCGAATCGGATGAGGCTTCATCTGAGTCACCGTCATCCGACGAGTGTTGCGCGGGTGTTCATAGAGCGGGACGAAGAGTGAGGAGCGCCGGAAATCAAAATGAGCCGAAAAAAATGTTCGTTCACCCGGCAGGATGCGAAATATAGGATTGTTGAAGAGGTGGTGATCGGCGTGGAGCTGCCCGGATTCATTGCGGGGACTGCTGCAATGACGATTTTTTCCCTTCTCCTGCAAGGAACGAGGACGGTGTCCGTTCTGCTTAGAGAATCGTGTGCTTACTCGTAGCGAACAGATCACCGACCAGCTTCTGATGGAAGTTCCCCACCAGCACCTGGTTTTTTCGCGACCCAACGCACTGCGCAAAGGGTTTTTATACAACCGAGGGTTGCTGCAGAAACGTCCCGGCATCGTCCGGAAGAGCTATCTCTCCCGGCAGCAGGAGACCACCGGAGTGAAGGAGGGAAAAGCCGGCGGGGTTCTATCAATCCATACATTCCGGATGCGGAGATCATCCCAGCGGATATTGATGGAGCTCTTTTTGCTCCTGCCATGGAAGAAGTCGCAGTTGGATGAGTATGTAAAAGCACTGCAGGATCACAGGCGGCAATTTCGAATTTCCCCATGCCCCCCTGCCGGGGGTTCTCTGTCAATATGTGAGTGAGTGGGAGATGATCGTTGATTTATCGAGTGCAAATTCGGAAAAGTCGCTTGTAAAAAAGACAGGATGAGGTAAAAATTCCGTATGAGATGACGAAGAGAAAGGGAAGTACCTCTCTCTCTCTTCCTATCTTTTTCTTCCTTCGAGAAAACAAAATTCCTACATCACCTACATCACCTAAAAAACCTAGAAGTTGAAATTAAAGTTAGGGAAGTCTATTACGAAGTTGTACACGTTATACTCAAATCTAGGTGGTATCGGATCCTCTGTCCCATCTATCTTTTGGTTTGGAATTTGCCAATGCCCTTTGTTGGCATCTTCCATCACCTTCTTTATCCACTCGTAGCAAGACATTCCCCGCGTTTCCCCCTGTTCGGTTTCTGGGTTGTGAATCCCGGGTCGGCAAAGTTTTCTGTAGGAACCCGTGTCGTACATAATACAGGCCTCACTGGAGGAGCGAACGGAGGAAGACTCGGGACACTTGGCGCTATCACCGTCACTCGTTTCATATTCATCTAAGCAGCCGGTGTACGAGTGACACCATTCCATGAACATCGTCCCAGCTTGCTGCCGCATTTCGGAGTCACTAGCGGGCAAACGCACGTGAAAGTGTTCAGGGTTGTCGGGACGGCCATTCCTGTGGCCATGCTGAGTTTCGTCGGACTCGTAAATGTGACCTACGCCGCTGTCCGTTGCATCGAGAGACTGGACGCTGTCGTATATTGAGAACTTCGAAACCCGACATTGTCCATCTGTGGCGTCAAACAGTCTCACGTTGAACGCCTCACACAGATCCCGGGCACGCTCTAGTCTAGACCCGGACCGTGAGGCATCCCAGTCAAGCTTAATCTTTAGCTCGGGTATAACCCACTTCGTGGCAAACCCGGGGGCATTCTGACCTTTCAGAAAGTAGGTCATAGAGGGGTCAGGACGCCCTACAAAACACATTTTGTTAAAGTTATACTTTTTGATGATCTTAAGGGACTTTCTCGCTTCCGATTCCTTCCTCCCAAAATCCTTTACCCAGTGTCCGTCTTCAACAATCTTCCAGCTACCCCGAGCTTTCTTTACTTCTAGGTTATTGGGGTTTAGTCTTATTGCATCTTCCCCCGCCATTGCTCCCTCAGGTGCATCACCGGAGGAGAGAAAATACGTCATTGACGGATTGGGACGGCCCACAAAGCAAATACTATCCATTCCGAAGTTCTGGATAATGGATAGGGCTGTATGGGCTTCCGACTCAGACTGGTTAAAGTCCATAACCATATGGTTCCCCTCGACGATCTTCCATCGTCCGTTGACCTCTTTAATTTGGAGGTCATTTGTGTTAAACGAGATACAATCTTCAGAGATGGGCATGTCTCTATTTGGGATATCAAAAGAGAGTGAGATGTAAAGTTAACCTTCTCAAGGGTCCTCAACAGCACCCCGCCCTTGAGCGTGCTGACGGAGTGTTTCTGCTCTAAGTATAAAAATGATGTTGGAAGAATGCAAGAGTGGGTTAGTGGTACTCGGATCGGCGCCAGGAATTCCTCATAGGGAGGAAGTAAACCGGAATAGAGAAGATTTGGTTACAGGCTCCCCTATCGCACCTTTTCAGGATTTTCTGGACAAAGGAGAATACCCGCTTTGCATTTTTTGTCTCCTTCCCGCCTTCTGGAACGTTCAGGAGAGGTGCTGCTTTTTTATTTGTCCCAACTGGATTAATCGGCTGTGGGAATCTTCAACTTTTCTGGATACAATTTCCAGATTCAAGTGATGTTACAATCGTCGAAACCGCCCGAATTCTTAAACGAAGACGACCCATCGATGACTGGAAGGAGCGGATCACCGATCACCGGGACAGCCCGGATATCCCTCCCTCCACCATCGCACAACTTGTGGCCGAGATGCCCGCCCGCGGTCAAACCTCCATTCTGCAGGTCGACCAGGATGCGCGAAAAAAAGAAAACATCGCCTGGCACCGGGCACAGAAGCGAGAGGAGGCGATGGTCGCTTCGGACTCGACGATCTTTCGATCTCTGGCAGGCATGGATCAACAGGGGCTGTGCGGTATCCTGTTAGACAACGCCCGCCAGTTTTTGAAAGAGCCTCAATCAAAGATCAAACTGCCCTCCGGCAAAACAGCTCAGATTGGCTCCCTGGATGGAACCTGCATGGGAAGATACCCGGCAAATGTGCTAACGGTGCTGGGTGCAGGCAAGGCCGACCAGGTGATCGGGTATCGGATGAGTCCCGGAACGGGACATGAACTGGCCACCTCAAAGGCCCTCGAAGAAACCTCCGTCGAACGGCTGGGTGAGGGCTACATCGATTATCTGGCCAAAGATGCACTCTACGTGAACAGGACGGATCTCAAACGGGCCCGCTCCTTTGGCTACGACCTTGTGACCAAAACCGAAGACCGGACGTTGAAGATCATCCAGAAGGTCCGACCCACTTTTTACTGGCCCCTGACCACCTCCCCTAAAGATCTTACCACCGTCCGCGGGGTTGACAGCAGGCGGGGGTGTACCTACCGGATCACCTGCTCGGCTCAGTTGACCTGGCAGGGACAGCAGGTAAACGTGGCGCACGTAAAAAGAGAGATATCAAAACCCGAAACCGAATCATCCCGAAACCAGGGAGTATTGGGTCATCACCACGGATCTTGAAATGAATCCGCATGACATGCGGGAGGTCAAAATCCGCCGATGGAACATTGAGAACCGGACGTTCCGGCTTCTCAATTCCCTGACGAAATGCAAACGGAAAATCACGGAGGATGAACACACCGAGAGGTTCTGCTGGGGTTGTGGTTCATCGGACTGAATCTGTTTGGTCTGGTCCGGGAATGGATGAAGGAACCGTTTCTGGAGGAGGTCTTCCAGACCATGAAACGAACCTGGAACTGGTATATCGAACGGTTTAAACGGGATTTCCGCCAGACCCATCAAAAACTGAAATACAGGGGAACTGGATAGATATCTCCCACAGCCGATCCCGGAAAGGATAAATAAACTTTTTCTCTTCAAGCAAAACTCAATCCTTCAGTTGATGAAATAGGGGATGGTCTATGCGCATTCTCTCACTTCCATCTTTATCTACCTGATGAGGAATTCCTAAGAAAATGGCTTTATTGGACGAGAACCGTTGAAAAATATCGTTTACACGAGTAATATAAGCTCAGATGTAGTGGCAGACGAGAAGGAATTTTTTATCCTAAATCATTTCGCCCTTTCTATCTCTATTTTTTTCTTCTCTCTTCAGAAAAACGAAATTCCTATTTTACCAACTTCAACTATCTATTCTACACCTTTCGCCCTACATTGCCGGGAGGTGGATATTGGGTTGCCTGAGGGCGTGGAACTCGATACTTTTGGAACGTTACAAGAGAGTATAGAAGCGAAAGATCTTTTGATTGTCGATTTGTTACTACATTCGCTCGCAGAAGAAGATTCAGAGTGGTTTCCCAAAGACACCGCTACAAGCAACATGCTTGATCAGTTGAAGGATATCTTAATACCGTATCTGAGTAATGGAGGTGTTCTCACCGTTCTTGTGTATGATGAGATCGATATAAAGGACAGCAGAACTGAAGAGGAGACATGGAGAGTCAATCACGAATGGTTCGATTCGATAATACCCATTGAAATCGAAACAGGCAGTAGTCAGAGCCCAAAGCTCGATACAATAAGTGAAAAGGGAAAGCAGTATTTTAACCATGTTGAATCGGCTAAGTTTCGGTTGGACATGGGGGATGTTCCTTCGGAGTATGTGAAGGTGTTGGCTTGGGGGGAGGATTCTGAGCCAATTGCCGTTGCGCTAAATCATTTGAAGGACCCGAGCGGTAAGTGGCGGCAAATCGATGGCCGAATATTGTTCCTTCCTCGCCCTAGCACGCTCAGTTACGATTTTGAAGGCATGGTCAGGAATTTAGTCGATGTTGGATATTCGTATGTGCCGGAGCAGAAGAAGTACCAAGTGATAGATGAGCAGACGGCTCCAGATTATCCAGATGAGCAGAGTGTCCTTATAGATATTGAACTTGTGCTATCACGTTTCCCGATTGTCGCCAAAAATTTAGAAAATAGATACAGCGACAGGGAAACAATTGAGATCGAAGATGAATTTGATGTTCAAGATCTTCTCCATGGATTACTAAGAATTTACTTTGATGATGTGCGCAAAGAAGAATGGTGCCCGAGTTATGCAGGAACGTCACCGCGAATGGATTTTCTTCTGAAAGACGATTCGATCAGTGTCGAGGTTAAGATAGCCCGAAGTGACCACAAACAGAAGAACATCAAGGAGGAGCTGGCAATTGATAAGGACCATTATCGTTCACATCCGGACTGTATAACCTTGGTTTGTTTTGTCTATGATCCAGACTTTGTAATAGAGAACGCGAAAGGGTTTGAAAATGATATCAGTGAAGAAACAACCAACTTGGACACGTATGTGTTCGTTCATCCCAAATTTGCTTAACCAGACTTAATTAAATACGAGTCGATAGAGGTCGAATGCAAAATGAAACCCAAAGTTTTTGCAAGGGTTATCATCAATAGTTTTTTCCTTTTTTTCCACACTTGATCTAGCGGCGTGGGCGCCTGCGTGCTGCCTCCAGATTGGGTTCTCTGTCCACCACTTCTTTTATCAACTCAACAACTCTTCGAATCTTTTTTTTGATGCCTCGTGTATCGGAACGTTCACGTCCTTGATAACTTCTGAACGAACGCTTCGTCCTATTGATCCTCGTCTTCTTCTCGACGTTCAAACCGGATCTTCAGCTGTTCATCCGACAGGTCCCACTCGGCCAGCACGAAGTACTTGATGTACTTTTCGGGAAGCGTCACTTCATCGTTCATCTTATGCACCACTCCCTGCTGACGATCCTCGGCTTCCCTCACATGTCCGAGAAAATATACCGTCGGTTCAAATGTCCTGGCACGCTCCGGGGAGGTCGGGGAAGAAGTGGTAAATGAGATTCGGGAAGTGGGGTGGTGGAGGTCGATGGAAGGATACAAACGTGGTATAAAGAATCGTATAAAGGAGAAACGGTAACCCGTTACAAACTGATATTTATCAGGATATAAAACCGAATAACCCGGCATCTAATATTTTTACTCTTTAACAAACCGGGGTAAGATGAGTTATAACCCCCGGCGGCCACATGCCGGTGGAGATGTGCGGCCCGGCGCCGCCTCCGTAGCTGGCGGCGAACCGAAACGGTATTGGGCTCGTGGGACCTTCGTTTTTGTTCAGAAACAACATATTCAGCAGAAGCGGAGAGCAAGGAAATGATTCACCTCCTTCGCTCGTCCGGTCGCAAATTGTGCGAATAAAACGGCTGTTCTGGAACGGTTTTCCATTTGCATCATCTCTGTGATTTGAGAATGCCGGTTTCCCGTCCCCTTCGTCACGTCCCACGCTTCGTATCTCCGGCGTGCTCGATGGCCCGGCGGGCGGCCTTGCGATGGACGTTCTTCGTGCTCTCCTC
>CAYXQY010000076.1:0-16563 GCA_964466525.1 uncultured Planctomycetia bacterium | reverse complement strand
TCGCCACTGCGTGAACATCTTGAGGAACGGGTCAAACAGAGACAGGTCGCAGGGGGCTCGATTTTGCTGATTCACCGCGGCAGGCCGATCATGCACGAGGGCTTCGGATACGCCAACCTGAACACGGAGCGGCCCTTTCCACGGGATGCCGAGTGCATTCTCGCGTCGATCAGCAAACCCATCCTCGGCACGGTGATCTTCCGACTGGTTGCGAAGGGCAAACTTGACCTTGATCAGTCAATCGACGCGTACCTTCCGGAATTTCAGCAGCTCGAGGTCGAATCAGGCGAAGTGGCCCGCCGGGCGCCTACCACACGGGAACTGCTCACCCATACGTCCGGCCTGCGGAAAATCGGAGCAAGCGGCGGAACGCCGTGGTTTTCAAAATGGACCCGCAACAGGTCCCTCGGCGTGGTCGTCAAACGGTACGCTCGGGAATATAAACTCCATTTTCAGCCCGGCACCGATTCCGCCTACAGCGGCGTCGGATACGACATCGCCGCGCGAGTCGCCGAAGTGCAGGCCGGCACCCCGAGAAACGAACTGCTTCAGACGGAATTTTGCCGGCCCCTTGGTCTCAAACATACCTACTACCGGGACAAAACACGCGAACGAGAAAATCCACCCGTCGAGTACCGTCGGGACAAGAACGGAAAGCTGGTGCGCCGCAGAAAACAACCCTACACGCCGCCGGCCAACGGATATACCTCTTCGGGCGGCGCCATCCATTCTACTGCTCACGACGTTGGCGTGTGGCTGAAGATGATCCGGAATAACGGAACACATCGGGGCCAAACATACCTTCCGGAAAAGCACCTGAACGAAATGCTCAGTCGCGGCGTCAGGCACAGTCGAAAATCTTCCGGTGGGTTCACGGTCAAACCCGGTGACGAACCCGGATCTCCCCGCTACCTTGGACACACTGGCTCCACGGGCACCTTCTGCTGGATCAATTTCAAACTCGACCTGATCGGCGTCGTCCTTACCCAGACCCTGGACTACGGAAGCTTTCGAAACGACACAAAACAACTGGTCCGGAAACTTATTCGCCAGGATTAATCTGTAAAACTTGACCGGAGTTCCACCTCTCCAAACACTCCCACGAATCCCCCTTTTTAACTTCCTGTTTGATGGGGTTCTTCTTTTTTTCTTTCTGTTTCTGACTTCCACGCGCCCCTTGCTCTCGGCAAAGAATCCGGTCATAACCAGAACGGAAACCAGTATAGTGGATACTTCGTGGGAGCCACACGGATCTCCTGAACATTCTGACAGAACGTTTGGTGTATCGAATAGTACCCCCTGCTCTCAGGAGGCAAGCCCGTTTTCGGGCGTCGGTTCGGCCCCACTCCGCCGGTCCGGCCAATAAGATCATTTGTGCAAGAATCCGATACAACCACCTCCCTGATGCCTTCCTGAATGGACGCCATGATCGTACGACCGATCGTTGAGATCTTCAGGTGTAACTTCACTTTTCGATCCGGTACAGTAGCTACGTCGGTCAAACGGAATGGTTCCCCAGGAAACTTCTTTCGTTGTGGTTCCTGTCAAAACTAACCGGTTCTGGATCTTTACGCCCGAAATCAATTTACGCCCCTGTAACATCCGGTTGAGGTTTCATCCCCGTTTTTGCACCGGAAGACGTTGTTTTGACCTGCATCTTTGAATCGGTTATAAAATGCCCTTCCATAGAATGCGTAACAGGTTGACATGACGTCCATGAAACAGAATAGTTTCTTGCGCTTTTTATTTCTGGAGGAGACAGATGAGCATTTTCGGTCGCCGTCTGCAAACTTCTGTCGGGTTCGAGGTTCTTCTCGTGCTTTTTCTCTTCACGGCACCCTTTTTCTCTGTTCTGGAACAGGATCTGCACGGGGCGGAAGATCGTCCGAACATTATTCTCATCATGCCCGATGATCAGGGATACGGAGACCTCGGGGCCCACGGTCATCAGAAACTGGACACGCCGCACCTGGATCAACTCCACGAGGAATCCGTACGGTTTCACAACTTTCACGTGGACGCCACCTGTTCCCCCACCCGGGCGGCCCTGTTGACCGGACGGTATGCCAACCGGACCGGCGTGTGGCACACGATCGCCGGACGGTCCCTTATGGCACCGGGCGAGCGAACCATCGCAGAAGTGCTTTCCGACCACGGCTATCGAACCGGCCATTTCGGCAAGTGGCACCTGGGCGATAACGCCCCGCTTCGTCCACAGGACCAGGGTTTTCAACACGTACTCCGAAACGGGGGAGGAGGCGTCACGCAGACGCCGGACTACTGGGGCAACGACTACTTCGACGACACGTATTTTCAGAACGGTCGGCCGGTGACCTTCCGGGGCTTCTGTACGGACGTATGGTTCGACAACGCGATCGAATTTGTCCGGCGGAACCGCAACCGGCCCTTCTTCTGTCACATCACACCGAATGCCGCTCACGGTCCGTTCCGGGCCCCCGACGAATACCGGGAACCGTACGAGGAAAAAGGATACAACCGACGGCGGGCCGCCTTCTACGGCATGATCACGAACATCGACGACAACGTCGGACGACTCCGATCGGAACTGCAATCGCTCGGCATCGAGAAGGAAACCATCTTTATTTTCCTCACGGACAACGGAACTGCGATCGGAAACACGGACGATGGATTGCGGGGAAGCAAAGGATCTCACTACGATGGAGGCCATCGGGTCCCGTTCATGATTCGCTATCCCGATGAAGGATTCACCGGGGGACGAACGGTTGACACCCTCGCCGCTCACATCGATCTCCTGCCCACGTTTGCCGACCTGTTGGACCTTGGCCCCATTGAGTCGCCCCGGGGAGACGTCGACGGTCGGAGCCTGGTTCCTCTCCTGAACGGGAACGCATCGAACTGGCCCGATCGAACACTTTTCATGGATAGGCAGCGAACACAGAAACCGAAGAAATGGCGGTCCTTCGCGGTCATGACCGATCGCTGGCGGTTGAATGGAAAGAACGAACTGTACGACATGAAGGAGGACCGGGCACAGAAAAATAACGTGGCGGACCAGCACCCGGACGTGGTGAAACGCCTTCGCAAGAAGTACAACCAGTGGTGGTCCTCGCTCGAACCACGTTATGACGAGTACGTCCGTATCGAGATCGGGTCCACGCACGAAAACCCCGCCCGGATTACCGCGCACGACTGGCACAACCCCGGAAGCAACGTGCCATGGAACCAGAACAAAATTAAGAACATGCCGGAGGTCAACGGCTGGTGGGCCGTCCGGGTTGCCCGTTCGGGAACCTACCGCTTCACACTGCGCCACATGCCGTCGAAGGCGAACAAAACGCTTCAGGCGACGAAGGCCCGGTTGAAGGTCGGGGAAGTCGATCAGTCGAAGTCGGTTCCCGACGGTGCCACGTCCGTTTCATTCGAGGTAAAACTGGACCCCGGGCCGACACGCCTGCAGACATGGCTTGAAAATGACAATCAGAGCCGCGGTGCATTCTTCATACAGGTGCGTCGTCTGGATTGAATATGCCCCGGGCAAGAAATAGGATAGGTGGTTGCGGGACGGTTTTTAATTCACCCCCTGCCCGTTTTTCGGTCTTATCAGGGTTCTTAATTCAACAACACATCACATGCACCAATTATCAGCACGCCCGGGCTTCAATTATTTTTCTGCTCCTCTCGTTTTTCTCATTCTGGTCGGTGCCTGTCTGTTCTTCGCAGGACCGGAACCGGTACAGGCTCAGTCGGATCTGAACGTATACATCCGGGCACAGGAAGCGACACACGGACCGAAGGAGCACAACTATCCGGCATTCCTGAAAAAATGGAAGAAGCTACTGAGCGAGCGTGGAATAACCGTGGACGGTTCGCTTTCGTTTCCGGAGGCCGATCGTCTCTCGGACGTGGACGTAATGATCCTGTACTGTCAGAACAGCGTCCAGAACAGGAAGCAGCAGAAACTGCTTGAGCGGTTCGTCGATCGCGGTGGGAACCTGGTCGTCCTGCACAGCGCGGTCACCAGTGCGTATCCTTCATGGTTCAAAAACCAGATCGGCGGGGCATGGGACGACAGCAAATGGAGCGTGAATAAAAAGCAGGGGGTCCACTTCCGAGAAACATCACATCCGATCATCGAAAACACCGCCGATTTTTTTCTGCCGAACGAGGAAGTGTACTGGAACCTGAACCTGCACGATGACATCAACACGCTTGCGGAGTCCTTTCACGACATCAGAATCATCGCTCCGCAGATGTGGACCTTCAGGAAGGGGTCCTCCCGGTCGTTCGTCTGGCTGGCGGGTCATCGACACACAACATTTAATTTCCCGCATGCGCGTGCACTGGTGCTGCGAGGACTTGCCTGGGCGGCGGGTCAGGACGTGAACACATACCTGACCGACCGGGAAAAAGCGTCGCTTCGGTATCCCGAGGATGGACCGGTACAACCGGAGGATGCTGATGAAACGGTTGAACTGCATCCGGAGTTCAACGCGTCGCTGGTAGCGGCGGAACCCCGTGTTGTTAATCCGATCGACCTGTTTTTCGACGGAAACGGGCGGACCTGGGTGGCGGAGACGCCCGAGTATCCCGAAGTTCGAAATCCGGAGAATCCCCGGGATCGGGTCAGTATACTCTCGGATACCGACGACGATGGACGGGCCGACCGGAAGGAGGTATTTTACGAAGGGCTGGAACTGGTCACGAGTATTCTTCCTTACAGGGACGGTGTGCTCGCCGCGTCCGCTCCCGACCTCTGGTGGCTCCGCGACACGGACGGGGACGGGACGGCGGACACAAAGGAACGGGTGCTGACCGGGTTCGGCACCGGCGACACCCATGCCGTGGTCAATCACCTTCGATGGGGCCTGAACGGATGGGTCTATGCCACACTGGGGTACAGCGAAGGACAGTTGAAGGACGGAAAAAATTTCGGTGAATTCAGTTCCGGTGTTATCCGGTTTCGGCCGGATGGATCGATGGTACAGCAGGTCTCGTCGAAAGGGGGCAACACGTGGGGGCTGGGGTTCGCCGGGGACGGCGAACTGTTCTGGTCCCAGGCGACAAGCGGACGCCACCTGCATCACACGGTCATGCCGCAGTGGGCCCTCCGGCGGGGTCGCGTTGGTGATCCACAGAGTTATTCGTTTCCGCTGGACGATTACATTGACCTCCACCCGGCCATGACGACGGAACACCCGGCGTACGTACAGGTCTCGCCGAAGGGAGGGTTTACGGCCGGTGCCGGATGCACCCCGTACACCGGAGGGGCATGGCCGGGGCAGCATCGGAACAGTATCTTCGTTTCCGAACCCACGCTGTGGCTGACACATCGTGATAAACTTCGGAAGGACGGGGTTACGTATTCGGCGACGGTCGACCGTGAACAGTCGGAGTTCATGACGTCGACGGACCTCTGGCACCTGCCCAACACGCACCGGATCGGTCCGGATGGGGCCCTGTACGTCAGTGATTTTTACAACCTGGCGGTCAGCCACAACGACATACGGGTCGGGGGAAAATATCACGGCCCCAATCACCAGGCCATTCGTCCGGACCGGGATCATGCCCATGGACGCATCTGGCGCGTTCAGCACGAGGACGCGACCGCCTTCGATCAACCCCGGCTCCGCTCGGCGAGCGTGCAACAGCTGGTCGATGCCCTCGGACATCCCAATCAGTGGTATCGAATGACCGCCCAGCGTCTGCTGATCGAAGGCGAACACGAGGCCGCGGCACAGGCGATCCGGAAACGGCTGGAGACGGAGAACACGCAGCCTGCTTTTCGTATGCACGCACTATGGACCCTCGAACAAAAGCACCAACTGTCGGACGAGCACCTGATCAGGGGTATTCACGACAAACATCCCGCCGTGCAAAAAAACGCCCTTCAGATCGTGACAGACCGTGCCTTTACTGATCATGACATCTCCTCGAAGATACGGGAAGCGGTTCTGGATTACGTCGACGCGGACAACGCGCAGGTTCAGCTCGATGCGTTGACTGCGCTCGGCTCCACCGCGATCAAAGCGGAGGGAATTCGCAAACTGCTTTCCGTGTATTCGGAGCTCGAAAACGACCGGGCGCGATCCGCGGTGCTTGGCGCACTGAAGCAGTCCCCTGCCGGGGCGCTCGAACAAATGAACGCCACCGGCACACGTCCGGACGCACTGTACAAACCGATGCTACGGTCGTTCGTCAAGCATACGTCGCCGGAGGAAGCCGCGTCCCTGCTGGTGGAGCTCTCGAAAAAGGACGGGGCGGTGAAACGCAAGAAAACGATGCTCCAGCTCATCACGAATCAACTGGAATCAGATCATGCGCCCGAATGGACGGACGAACTGACCGGTGCGTTCCGCCGGTTCCTGAACAGTGAACACGAGGAAGTGGTGTCCGCCACCCTCCCACTTCTGAATAAATGGGATGCCGGCAATCGATTTCCGGACGTACATGAACGACTGACGGAATTACGAGAGGAGTCCCTGGTATTTCGGTTGACCCGTTCCACCCTTTCCTCTGGAGAAGCGACGCTGCATAACGCGAAGGCCGCCGGAGACTGGGTGAACAAGACCCCGGACGCCGGATCGTCGGATGTCAGTCACAGCCTGCGGCTGGACGGCGAGGATGATTACGTTGCCCTGCCGGACCTCGGCTTCTCCGGGGATCAATCCATGACCGTATCGGCATGGGTGAAGGTCCATCCGAAAAGCGGAGGACGAAACAATATTTTTGGGTTCGGGAATGCCGGGGAGGGAAACCGGGTCATGTCCCTTCGTACAAAGGGAGACGGCGGCTGGCGATTCTATTTCTGGGGGAACGACCTGGATGCGTCCACCTCAACCTACTACGGATCCTGGACCCATGTGTCCGCCGTCTACGATGCCTCCGCGGACCGACGTTCGATTTACGTGAACGGAATGAAGGTGGCGGAAGACGCCCCCTCCGATCCCGATGTGCCGGATCAAAACTACCGCATCGGCGGTTTCAACGACGAGTACTTCCGGGGCCTGATCCATGACCTCCGCATTTACAGGCGTGCTGTTTCGAACCCTGGAGTCAAGTAGTTTCTCACGGGACCGTATCCCTGTCGGTTCCGGTCGGCCAGACGGGGTTTCACGGACTCCACAGCATCTCCTTACCCTCCGGTTCACAATCCGTGTTACTCCTCCTTCGACCAGAACATTAACACACCGGACGCTCCAACAATCGTCGCTGCCAGGCCTGAGCCGAGCAGCCAGATCGACCGGTCGGTGGGGTTTCCCGTAAAAAAACGAGAAACGTCTGAATTGAAGGATTCCATGGCGGATACCCCCATGAACAGGAGCGTAACACCGACCACCACCAGTGCAACTGATATTCCTTTTTTCATATCGCCTGTTTGGTTGATTTGAGGAACAGAAATCTTAAAACAATTTCTCGCCGTTGATCACACGGATCAGTACGATAACGACCGCGACGACAAGAAGAAGATGAATGAGCCCCCCGATCGTCACCGAGGACACCATCCCCAGAAGCCACAGGATAAGTAATACAAAAGCAGCGGTATAAATCATTATTCAAGTACTCCATAAACGAAGATCATAAACGGAGGAACCGACGAGGAAACCGATTGACCAATAACATTGCAAATCCCATTCCACGGCGTCCGCTGTAAATTGCCAGACGGATTTCGGCGTATACGGGACGTATCCGGCTCCCGTACCCGTAAATGTTGCATTCAGGAACAAGGAACGTGCTCAAAAGCAACACTCCTCCCCCGGATACGGCGCTTCAGAAAGCGTCTCCGGGCGTGTTCCGACGCTCCCACGCGGAAGACTAGAAGACTAATAAATGTGTTGGATGGATAGGTGTATTCCGGAATCGGATTACGAGGATACGTACGATTTTCCCTTTATCCGAGGATGGAACTACATCAATATGTATCTGTGTCCGAAGACGATATAATCGGTCCTCCGCGTTCTGCAGAATCCTCCTCGACCCTTTAGCGTCCTCAACATTCAGACGGTCTTCTATTAATAATATTTGTAAAAAGATGAGGAAAACTTTAAAATGATTATCAGATGAGGGGGAAAGATAATTTTGCCTTTCTTTCATTTTACCTGGAGTGGAACATGATCCTGACGTCCAGTTTTCAATTGCAACGGGACGTCTTTTCCGCAACAGCCTACAGGAACATCGTTTTGATTGTGGAATGTACCGTGTTGGCAGCCGGGTGGAGCCCCGGGAAACTTCCCTCTCACACGTCCGATTATCCCTGACGGTCTCAGGTTCGGTCCGCGTGTCATTCTTCTATGTAACGATGTCCTGGACAGATCGATCCCCGAGTGCGGATTACCGGATTGCAGGGTCGTGATGAAACAGTAACAGATCCTGCAAATCCCGGCTTGTTCTCGCCGGGTATTTTTCGCTTTCCCGATAGGAGCCACAGGACCCGTGTCCCGTGTTCTCCTGCCGCGGTGCAATCATACTTGTTACAAAGGAAGCACCGGAATGAACATTCTCGTTCTTGTGCAGACTCGGTCCCTTCGAGAGATCCTGTCCGAGTCCCTGCGGGATAAACAACACGAGGTCGAATCCTCCTCGACCCGGGAACAGGGACTCGATATCATGAGGGACCATTCCCCCGATGCGGTTATCTGGGTCCCGACCGAACACAGCTCGTCCGGCCGGAGGGAAATCCGGAAATCAATAGCCCCCCAAACGATACAGATCGTCGTTACGGACGATTCCGATGATATTAGCGAGAACCAACAGCAGAAGGTCAATGAGGAACACGTGTTCTCACGACCGGTGAACCTGGGCCGACTTCACAAAACCCTTCTTCAGGAACAGGGGACACCGAAGGAGGAGGAGGAGAAGGATGATGATGAAATGATTGTCAGGAACGATGCCATGACCCTGAACGCCGGGATGAAGGAAGTGTTCCGACGGGCCCGAAAAGTGGCCTCGCTGGATTGTAACGTACTGCTGGTGGGCGATACCGGAACGGGAAAGGAACTTATCGCGCGGGAGATTCATCGGGCCGGGAACAAGGATGAAGACCAGTTTTACGGTGTCAACTGCCCCGGCCTGAATGAAAACCTGTTTGAAGCGGAACTGTTTGGTTTCCGGGAGGGCTCATTTACCGGGGCGAACGAAGATCGGGAGGGGTTCTTTCAGAAGGCTTCCGGGGGCACGCTCCTTCTGGATGAAATCGGATCCCTGGATCGAGGGTTACAGTCGAAACTACTGCGGGTTCTGGAGGAGGAGACGTTCTATCGAGTGGGAGACGTGGAAGCAATAAAAGAAACCCCCCGAATCATCGCGGCAACAAACAAGTCCCCCCAGACGCTGATCGAGGACAATTCCTTCCGGCGTGATCTGTACTATCGCCTGAACGTCGTCGAACTGCGTTTACCCCCCCTTCGGAATCGGGAGGAAGATATTCTTCCGCTCACAAATTACTTTATCAAGACATATAACGGGGTTTACGACCGAAACGTGAAGGGATTGACAAAACCGGTGAATCAGTGTTTTCGCCGGTATAGCTGGCCCGGAAACGTCCGTGAACTGAAAAATGCGATCGAGGGAGCGGTGATTTTCGCCGATGGGCCCCTGATCGAAAAGACCGATCTGCCGTCAAGCGTCCGGGGCCTGTCGAAAGAAACCAACCCGGCCGACGCCACGTTTTCCCAACTGGTTCGGGAATACAAAAAAGAAATTATTAAGTCCGCCATTTCGCGGGCGGGCGGGAATCGAAAGGAAGCGGCGGAAAACCTGGAAATCGACCGATCAACGATCTACCGGAATGTCGATGAAGAATCCGAATCGAAATAGGGAAACGGGCGGGCATCCAGAAGGACGCCCGCCCGTTCAGGAGGGGATGTATATTTTCAGCCCTTCACCTCTTTTGGCCGGATGAACGACGACTGGAAACAGGGATCTTTTCCTTCCTCCCGGTGTCTCCCGGTCGTTCTCACTCCCGATTTTTCATTCCTTCCCATCGATCATCCGGTTCCCATCCACCTTTCCGGACAAATAAGACGGCTTTCGAGTACCGATGTGCGCTTAAAAACACGTTGCATCTTGTGAGATTGGAACCTTTGGATCGATCATCTTCCTTTTCTATCGGATACGCCCGACCTTCGATCAGGGACAGATTGATCAGAACTTCTATGAGTTCCCTCAGTAATTAGTGTAGCAAATACTATGCCACCGATCCACTGAACGGGGACGAAGATATGGGATTGTGAGAGGTGAAGGATCCGACTTCTCCGTTGTTCAGTGAAGATATAACCCCCGCCTCAAGACGTAGAATTCGGTTCCATGTCACGTTCTTCACCGGAAAACAGGCCGAAAAATCCTCCAGTTGCTCGGTCAGCCCCCTCCTCCGAACTCGTCACAGCGAGCACCTGTTTTTGCAATACCCTCCGCCGTGCCAGGGTCTCATACGACAGCATCGGATGTTGCTTTTGAACAAATCCAGTGTGCAGAAATACACAACACCGGGCACAGAGTCCGTCGGAGAACACGTTGGTACTGAATCCGGCATCAGTACCCCCCGTAAAGCTTTGGAACGGATATTGCGTTATAAAAGTCGCAGCCATTTCGGTTGCCTGATGTTTTTTTGTTCATGGAAACCCCCATGAAAAAAGAACAAACCGATCCTGACCATCGGAGAGTACAGGCCTTAACCGTTCCAGAGGAGACTTCGTCACGGGCTGAATATAACATGGACATCCCCGGTCCCGAAGGACACACCGAAAACGGAGAGGACATCCGTTCTCCCTGGTAAACCTGAACGCGTTGTCACAGGTGTTACTCCCGTTCGAACATATCGGATTACAAAGCCGTTCTACCGGATGTTCACCGTCAGGGGTACGAACGGATACGAAAAGCGATGACCCGACCTGTCGAGATGACAGGTCGTAACCGGAAGTACCCCGGACGATCGCAGGAAACAGTTACTCGATACTTTTTTATTGCGAGGAAAATACCATGAAACGAAAAATGAAACGAATACTGAGGGTTATCGGAGAAAACGATCCGGATCTATTCCCTCGAGTCGCTTCTATCATGAGAGAATGCAACATTCAGATTTTCGGTCACGCCGGAATCTCGGACAACGGGCGGGAGATGCTTTCCCTGCTTGTTGCCAGGCCGGAGGAAGCCAAACGGGCAATCGAAAACAAACAGTTTCTCGTAAGAATTCAGGAATGGGTGACCGCACAGGTGGCCGATCACCCCGGTCATATGGCGGACGTCCTCGAGCCTCTTCTGAACCAGAACGTCAATATATACAGTTCGTTTCAATACCAGATGAAAGAATCCAGCGGTCTGGTCATGGAAACGTCGGATCCGCAGCGGGTACTTCAGTTACTGGGGGGATATGAACCTGAATTGGAATAAGGTTTTCTCCCCCGGGAACCAGGGGAGGGCCGCCTCCCCGCACTTTTCGACATAATCCGGGAAAGATCCGTGCTTTCCGACCTATACGCCGGCTCACGGTGTTCACGCCACTTTTCAGATGAGATCCTGTGGTTTGTGCGACATCAATTGTGAAAGCATCTCCTGTTCTCGTTTTTATTATTCACATAACCCCTGGAGGGGCGAAATACGGTGGCCGCGTGATAAACGTAGTGAAACGGAGCGCAACCGGGGTTTGAATGAAAAGAAACAGGACCCAGTTTTGTCCAGAGGGCTGTGTGGATCGCCCGGAACGCTCCAGTTCGAATCCACACTTTCAGTTTTGAAGAGCAAGTTGTTTGTTCTCTGCAAGCGGATGTTGATCTTCTGCAACAGATTCTTCTACCGAATGCAACACTCGGAATGCTTTCCCCGAAAAATCGAGCTCTTTTCGATCAAAAACGAGTGCATTCGTCTGGCACGAATTTTTCGCGGACATAGAGCAGCGACGGAGAAGCTGTGAAAAAGTTCGTGGAGCAAGGCCCCGATCGAACACCGGTCCATTTCAACTACTGGACAAGGTCCTGGAACGTCCAGTCGGTGGGAAGGTGTTGATCATGCCCCACCGATTGAATCACCGTCCGAACGGTTTCCTTTACCTCGGGCTTCCACTGAAACTGTCTGCAATAGCGCCTATGTCCGGACCAGTAGGACGGACGCCGGGGGATATAGTTCCCGTCCACACCTGCTACGGCATTAAACAGCATCGGATATTCCTCATATTCCGCATGAGTGGCAATCTCCTCAAGCAGTTCTACCGAGATTTCCTGATCCGCGTAGAAGGAATACTCAAGTGCTCCCGCCGTCCAGAGATAATCCTCCTGAACAGCGACGTCTTTCATCTTCTTCTTGAGATCATACTCACGGTGCCCGATCGCCCATCCCACGCACATGGACTCCTCCCATTCTACATCCGCCCCGTCAACTCCCGTGAACTCCAGTAAATATTCAAGGACAACGCCGGGAACCTCATCGACTTTCTTGTTCAGCACATGCCTGATCACCTGTCTGGATAACGCGTTATTAAGGTGGGCAGACACGGGGTGATACCGCCCCTTTTCGTTCCGTGTCGAGAATGTTGAAATGAGATTCGTTGTCTGTTTCCAGTTGTGATGTTGAACGTATTCATCCAGCAGGGCACACCCCGCTTCATGTGTTTTCCAGAACAGATCACGGTATGCTTCTCCGGTCTCATCCCGATCCCAGGCTTCGTCAAGTTTTTGGGCCAACGTTTCCAGTACGTCCACGACAGCCGTCTGATCTGAAACGTCCGTGTTTTCGATTCGCTCAAGCAGGTGTTCCATTACTCAATATATGGTAACGGGTCATAAAACGTGCGGTAAAATACGTTGCACAAAAATTTCTTGCTTTCGTAAGACAACTGGATGCCATTCCTCTACACGCATTCCGGGTTCACTACATTATAAAGGTCAGTTGCAGGATGAAAGTTAACACCCTGATAATCATTTGAACGCACTGTAGGCCCTTCGCCCACACCCGATCGATCAAGCGTGGAGGATCTCGGTGTCGTCCATGGGGGATACGTAATTTCGGTTCAGGGTCACCGCGGTGATCGTTTTTCGAAAATTGGCTTCGAAACGTTGCACACCTCCGCACAGATTATTCGTTGACGTTATCTCGGTGTGTCAGCAGTACACCGGACGGGCCTATGATTGTTCAATCACGCGGGAGACGTCTCCGCCACAGGTCTTGCATTTTCCCGTCAGCAACAGGTCACCCCCCCTGATTTTCCCCTCCACGTCAACAATCGTAACCGTTTCCCGGCATTTTGTGCAGTACACGTTCGATAACAGTTTCTCACGAATCCCCTCGGGAAGGTCTCTCCACGCCCGTTTCGCCGGGTCCGTAAACTGATTGTTCATTCTGTGTTCGTTAAATTGGAAGAAGGATACCTGCGCTTTCCCGTTCTCTGACGGATGCCGGGAGCTTGTGCTCCCCGGGTCTCAATTTGAGCGACGGCATCTTTCTCATGAGTTGGAGTCGTGCCTGACATCGTTTCGGTTATCCAGCCCCCGGTGGAAGGTAAGCCGGTGGGCCTGTGCTTTTCGATCGAGATCATTCCCTCTATCTCTCGATCAGATAGTACACCGAACGATACCGCCCATCCACCCGGAATGAACCGTCCTCCACCGGCACGGTGGTATCCGTGGGAACACCGTGTATATCGAGAGTTCGGACGGTTTTCGGAGAGGGCCCGTTCAGGGTAATCGTGGCCCGAACCGGTTCCATCATCAGCGGTGGGCGTCCCAGCTTCTCCAGTTTCATTCCATCGTCACTGTACTCGGCCCCGTACTGTCGATCCCGGGCCATGGCGGTGACCAGAATGGAGGAAGAGCGGCGCAGGGGTCGATCGTCCAGGGAAGTGAACAGAAGGGAGACAAATTGCGTATCCACCGAAAGTTTGACGTCGGGGAGAACGACTTTCTTTCCCCCGGCAAACCCGACCACCCCCTGAGTTTTCCGCGACCGGATTTCCACGAGCCGTCGGTTGGAATCCCAGAGAAGATCCCCTGTAATCGAGCGGACCACGGACCGGTCCTCGTTCCAGCACTTCTTCCATTTTGTTCGTGCTGATCGGCCTCCCCGGAATCCCACCGTCACCCGGCCGATCGCCAGGGTTTCCTGCGGTGTGGCCAAGGGTCCCTGCAGGGCATTGTCGTCCCAGCCGCCCCCGGAGAAGTCCTGGCCGAGGGGATCCACGCCGGTGAACAGATCCTTTTTCCGAAGACGCCGGGCCGCGACGATGGGAGCTTCCTCGATGTGGTTCCGGTGAATTGCAATGGCCAGGGCGGGAAACTGACCGATGAAATGCGGTGTCTCCGTCACGTAATTGCTTCGCCCCGGCCAGCCGGCGCCCAGTTTATACCGGGAGTTCGTGAAGTGGTAGGAGGCGTCCATTCCCTGGAGTCCCATCTGGTAAAACGCCATGAGGGGAGCGGCCTCGAGCTTCCATTGATTCGGCGGCTGCTGGGTCCACTCGGTCATACTGAACGGTTTGTCTTCCACCTGATACAATCCGGTGGAAACAAGACCGCTCCCGGGGGCGTCCATGTGGGTAAAACGATTCACTTCCCCGGGTTTGATCCGGTGTTGTCCGGCGCCACCCCCCTTGTAATTGTGCCGGCTGATCATGTCGCCCGAACAGTCGGTGAAGAGATTCGCCGGATCCGCCGCCGGGCCTCCCGCCTTCCAGGCAGTGGTGACGGTGACCCCCTGAAATCCCGCATTTCGAATCTCTTCGTGCCAGCGATCGTACCAGTTCTTCTGAAGTTCCGTACAGAACCGGATAAAATCCCCTTTTCGCCGGTCGGGGGTCCGGCACCGATCGGCGGCGAACTGCCATGCCCCGTAAATCGGAAGTTCCTCCCGAAACGAGGCACTGGATCCCCAGGCGGATTTCAGACGGTCTTCGTTTTCGTACCGACGCTTGACCCAGTCCGCCCACATCCGGCGAAATTTTTCTGAGTGTTCCGGAAGTTCTCCGTCTTTCTTCAGGCGGTTCAGCGGATTGTGAAAGAAAATCGAATCCTCGTTTTGAACCTCCACCACCGCCAGAGCGGGCTCGTTCCTGTATTTCGTTCCGGTGTACGGATTTCTGTGATTCAAAAGTTTTTTTACGTACCGGAGCCGGTGGTTCTGAATCGCCTTTGAGAGGTGTACGAACCCGTATGTATCCCCGTTGTCCAGCTCTGCGTACAGGCGATCCGGATACGCGTCCTTCGGGATCCGGTGATGATAAAACACCGACCAGGTCGTATATATTCCCTGCTCTTTCAATTTTGAAAACCAGTAGTCGTAGTTGTCCAGTCGTTCTTCGTCAAACGATCCGTTGCGTAAAGGGCCCAGGTATTGGTACACCGAGTGCTGGCGAACCATATTCACCCCGTGCCTGGCGAGAAACCGGGCCCGTGTCTCGTACTGTTTCCGGGAGTGGTCCGGGTTGATGTTTGCCACGCAGCCCCAGAACTGCACCGGTTTATTCAATCGGTCGAATGTTAGGTGCTCCCCCTCGGATGAAAGAAAGCCGTGTTTCCCCGCCGGCCGGTGGAGGAGGTGACTCACGTCAATCCGGGAACGGTCGGAAAAAGGATCGGGGTCGGCCGGCACGGGAAACCACTCGGATTTCCCACCCCCCATTTCTTTGATGTCGGAAGGTTTCAGCGCGCCAGAGGGTACGGTGGAAAGGTCGTCAGTGATAAGCAGGCAATCGATCCCCCCGTGATGTCCGCGACTGCCATCCCCGGTGGTCCGGAAAGGAAGGGTATGCCGTCCGGATGAAAGGTGGCTGCGAGTGAATTTGACCCATCCGACCGCCCGGTGGTCGGGATGACCGGCGTTCACGTGAATGACGTTCCGGGCTTTCGAGAACGGCACCGACGTCCAGCCGGACCCGTCGAGTTGATACTCCATGCCCGAATGAACCGGATTCGCCCGAATCCACAGCACGTACGGTCCCCCCTCGGAGACGCGAAACCGATAGGTTGCCGACCCGGGAGACTGTTTGCTGTAATGGGACAGCCATTCATTTTCACTGAGCGAATCCTTCTGCACGTCGTCGTACCAGCTGTGCTCCTTGAACCGATCACGAGTGGCATTCTCCCCCTCCAACCAGATCGACCCCGCCAGCACCGGGACGCAAAGACCGATCAGATGCAGGTTAAAAACCGCAGTCAGAAGCAGTAGCGTACGAGAATAATGAACTCGAGCAGGGTACGTGTAGCGAGCTTGCGTCATCGATCGGGTTCGTGGAACGCAGTAAATTGATTCATTCTGAACGTGTAATTTAGGAGGAAATTCTGAAAATTCAAATAATTTCTTTCTCACCTCCTGCTGATCCAGGTTGTATTTCCATCGAGATCCGGCTCTTGTCTTCACTGAATGTCCTCCTTCTATGAGCGCTGGATTCGAAATCCCTGAAATTCGTTTGTTTCGAATCAACTTGCTATGTTTATTCTGTATCGTACAATACGGTTAAGTTGATGCTAAGAGAAAAACATCCCCCCTGTCTCGTCGGCTCTTCCCGTTTTCTCATTTTGTTCCGTTCCCGGGACGCAATCTTGTTACATTGCCGTTACCGCAATCCGATGATCCATCCATCCGTTCGAGTGTGCTGTTTAC
>CAYXQY010000075.1:0-16754 GCA_964466525.1 uncultured Planctomycetia bacterium | reverse complement strand
CGGCGGACTCCGCGCTCTTCGACGCAACTCGTTTCGCTGACGTTGCGGGGGTTTTCCAGCAGCCTCCTGGCGTTCCGTGGAATCGAGGTATTGTTGTCAGGTTACCGGCTCAGTGAACCCCGGGAACTTACGTCGTCTCCAGCACGTACGCGCCCGATACCCGGCAGTTTTCCTTCAGGTTACAGCCGGCGGATCCCACCTCCAGCAGGGTCAGGAGATCATCTTCGTCCTCCGTAACCGACTGCGTCGTGTGTGTCGCGCCGGCTTCAATCAGCCGCTGAAGCGGGATGAGCAAAACGACGCCATCTCCCGGATCAATCGTTTCGTTGTACTCGATAAAGTACGTGCCGGGATCCAGGTGCCACCACCCATAATCGTCCTCCGGATTTTTTTTCGTGGGTTCGACGGGCTCCTTCGTTGCCGCACGAAACTCGCTTCCTCCGAAATCCAACGAACCGGAGTCCTCGAGTTCATATACACTGTTCACGGTAAGGTCAACCCGACGCGCCCGTTCCTGCGTCTCCTGATGCACTATTCCATCGATCACCTGACATACGGTGTTTCCATGTTGAAATCCCATTGGATGTACTGGGCCGTAAACGAATTCACAAAGCAGACGAGCTACTCCGGCAGACACAACCCATGCGGGTGTTTTTCTCCGTCCTGCATCGAAACAAACACAAACTCCGCCTCACAGATGACCCCACGATCACCGCTGCCGATCTCTTCTTTTTCCACCGTCACCTTGATCTCGATGGAGGTGGTACCAAAATTCGTAATTTTCCCGGTGAGAATCACCAGGTCCCCGATGTATCCGGGCATTGTAAAGTCAAAACTGTCCACGTGTACGGTCACGGCATCCTCGCAGGCGGAATCATACAGAGCCCGCCGTGCGGTCATGCCGGCACACGAATCCATTTCTTTCATCAACGCCCCGCCAAACAGGGTATTCAGGTAGTTGGTGTCCTGGGGCTGAACCGTGAAGGCGGTCTGAAACGTCAATCTTTTCGCTTCTGTCTTTTCCATGGAAGATGTGAATGTAGCAGGTCCGGGAACAATTTCAAAGAACGGGAAACTCGACCATCGTCGTCCTCACGAAGAGGTTTGTTCCACCGGCTCGATACAGGTCGGATCATCATGTTCGGGATTGTTCACGTGCCGGCTGACGGGATACGCCTCCAACCGATCGGATTGATACGGGGTAAAAAATGCCGTGAGGTCCTCGGGGTTCTCGCCGGTATTCAGCCATGCGTCGTACCGAGACGGGTGAAGAATCACCGGCATTCGGTTATGAATGGGGCGCATCAGCTGGTTCGGGTCCGTCGTCAGAATGGTGCAGGAGTTGATTTCATCATCCGTCTCCTCATCCTCCCAGTGCTCCCACAGGCCGGCGAATGCAAACAGCGATTGACTGTCGGATGTAATGTAGTACGGTTGTTTTGATCCATTCGTCGACTTCCATTCGTAAAATCCGGAGGCCGGAATCAAACACCGCCGTTTTCGGAACGCGTCCCGGAAGGACGGTTTCTCCAGTACGGTTTCCGACCGCGCGTTGATCAGACTGGATCCGATGTCCGCGTCATCCGCCCAGAACGGAACCAACCCCCACTGAAGGGACGTAACTTCACGTTCCGAATTGCTCGAGGATGGATTTCGTATGGCCGGGATCGACTGACCGGGCGGTATGTTATAACTCCGCGGTACCTCCACGGGCCCCTCTACATCGAACACTTCCCTGATTTCCTCGGACCGGGCGTGCAGTGCAAATCGACCACACATGTCTCTGATTTTCGTAATCCGTTAAACGTAAAAACAGTAATTACTCACCTATTTGTTCCGAAAAGAAGGTTTCTACTTTATTTTGCCGAGAGGGTTGCCGACGCTCACGGGTTATTAAAAAATAGGAAAGTAATTCAACAAACAAACCGGGTAACCGGGATCCCATCGTTCGGATTCCCGCACGGATCATTGGATTGATCCAGTAATTGAGGCCTCATCTGCACAGAACGTTCATCCGAAGAGCGTCGTTACGAGGTGTCTTCATGTTCCGGCAAAGACGAAATTCGCAGGAAAAGAAGGTCGTAGGGAATCAGTGGATGAGAAATCTCCTGCCGCAAAACCGTTCCGTTTTCCGTGATCCAGACCGTACCCCGGAGTGAAGAAGAATCCGATGCGTTCGTTTTGATCTTCACCTCAAGGGCATCAATTTTCTGATCCTGCCACAGGATCGGACGTGTGGTGGGTGAGGTGGATATCTGTACCTCCATCGACCCTTTCTGAAGGGGATCCATAACCTGAATCGTACGTGTGGTTCCAGGATCGGGCGGCCGCATACTCCCCAGTGGATCCAGGGAACTGGAGATCTGCGACGTGTCCAGTTGACGTCCGGACCCGTTGTCGCGATTACCGAACCAGACGATCAGGGAGCCGTCCTTTCGCTCTCCCGATACCGTCAGCTTTCTGTATGGAATGAGGTTCTTCAGAAACGAGTGTAATTTCTGGTTCTCCAGTCTGAACTTCATCCGGAAGGAGCTCAAACGTCCATTCTGACGGTAACTGTTCCGTTTGTTGATAATCATACGCCCACCTCCATCACCGGACTCGATCAGTTCGGAAAGATCGAGCCGAATTCGATGTTTCACAACGATCTCCGGGGAGGTCCGTACCAATCGTCGCTGCATATCCCCGATTTCCTCACGGTCCTCGTTCTGAATCAGGTAATCAACCTGATCCTCACGAGTAAGGTAATCGGTGATGTTCTCACGGGCGTAACGGGGAGCAGACGACGGGGTCCCTGTCCGGAAGACGCCAAACTCATGACGTACGTGGACAACCATCATCGTCCCCCAGAACAGGAGAATGAAGACGGTAACGAAGGTTCTCAGCCGCATTGACGGAGCCGGGTGCAGAAAATCAGATCGTCGGAAAACAGGGATTCAAGGTATTTAATCCTCGTCAGGTGTGTCCGTGTCCGCGTCTTCTTCCTTCTGCTCTTCCTCCTGATCGGGAGCTTCCGGGGAAATACAGGCCGAGGACACGAGGACGTCCCCCTCGTACTTCATGGACATGACCTTGACCCCGGCGGTATTTCGTCCCTGAACGGGTATTTCCTCAACCGGGATCCGGACCCCCATGCCACTCCTTGTGCTCAAAAAGATATCATCCTCCTCCTGCACGCGTTTCTGGGTCGCTACGTTTCCGTTTCGCTCGTTGGTCTTAATATCAATCACGCCTTTTCCGCCACGGTACTGTTCGGGATATTCATCGAAGGTCGTTCGTTTTCCGTAACCGTTTTCACAGATGCTCAGCAACCTGTCGTCCTCCCGTACGACGGTAAGTGATACGGCCCGGTCGTCGCCGGTGAGTCGTATGCCCCTTACGCCGCGGGTGACACGGCCGGTGGGGGAGACGTCGGATTCATGAAATTTTATGGAACGTCCATTTCGGCTGGTGATCATCACCTGATCGTCCCCATCCGTCACCCTGACGCCCACGAGTTCGTCCCCTTCTTCCAGATCCAGGCCCCGAATCCCTCCCCTCATCGGTCGGCTGTAATCCGTCAGATCCGTCTTTTTGACCCAGCCCCGTTCAGTGACCATAGTAAGAAAATGATCCTCCTCAAAGGAATCTACAGGAATGACGGACGTGATCCGTTCATCTCTGTCAATATCGAGGAGGTTCACAAGGGCCCGTCCCCGGGACGTCCGTGACAGTTTCGGGATGCCGTACACCTTCTGCCAGTACACCTGCCCCCTGTTCGTAAACAGGAGCAGATAATTGTGGGTGGAGGACACTTCGACATGCCTCATGACGTCCTCGTCCTTTGGTTTGGCGGCGATCATGCCAACGCCTCCGCGATGCTGTCGCTTATACGTTTCCGTGGGCATCCGCTTGGCATACCCCTCTTCGCTCAGGAGAACAATCGAGTTCTCCTCCGGAATGAGGTCCTCCATTTCAAACCCTTCCACCGGCGCCCCGAACTCCGTTCGCCGTTTGTCCCTGTGTTTTTCCTGTACCTCACGGATTTCGTCGCGAATAATCTCGGTTCGTTTTTCCTCACTGGAAAGAATCGTCTCGTACTCCTCGATCTTTTCTTTTTCCTTCGCCAGACGGTCCCGCAGTTTCTCCCGTTCCAGGCCGGTCAATCGCCGCAGACGCATGGAAAGAATGGCATCCGCCTGCTTTTCGGTCAGGGAAAACGCTTCACGCAGCCGATCATGGGCTTCGTCCGTCGACTCGGAACTGCGAATGATACTGATCACACGGTCCAGGTTATCGACCGCAATCACAAGTCCTTCCAGGCGATGTACCTTCTTCCGTGCACGCTCGAGGAGGTATTCCGTGCGACGCAGGACGATTTCCTGCCGATGTTCGAGGTACTGGGTCAGGAGCTCTTTGATCGTCAGAATTTCCGGCTGCTGATCAACCAGTGCGAGAAAAATAAGGCTGACCGTACTCTCCAGATCCGTGTGTTTGAACAGTTGATTCCGGATGATGTCCGGGTTCGCATCCCGCTTTAGTTCAACGACGATTCGAATGCCTTCCCGGTCCGTCTCATCCCGTATGTCACGGATGCCCTGAATACGCTCGTTCTTGACGTTATCCGCAATATCCTGAATGATCTTTTTCTTCTGTACGCCATACGGTATTTCGGAGATAATGAACCGGGTCCCTCCCTGCTCCTCCTCCGTTTCCTGTCGCATGATACCGCGAAGCGTCAGCTTGCCGCGTCCGCTGCGATACGCTTTCTGGATCCCCTGTTTGCCGCAGATCTTCCCACCTGTGGGGAAATCCGGCCCCGGCAGCACCTCCATGATCTCGTCAATCGTCGCCTCCGGCTTCTCCGTCAAAAGCAACAGGGCGTTACACACCTCATTGAGGTTGTGCGGAGGAATGCTGGTGGCCATCCCCACCGCAATACCGGAGGAACCGTTGCACAGCAGGTTCGGAACCTTCGCGGGCAGGACAACCGGTTCCTCACGGGTTTCGTCGAAGTTTGGCTCAAAATCTACCGTTTCTTTGTCCAGGTCTTCCAGCATCTCCGTCGCAAACGTGGTCATGCGCGCTTCCGTGTACCGCATGGCGGCGGGCGGATCCCCGTCGATCGATCCAAAATTGCCCTGAGAATCCACCAGCGGATACCGGCTGTTCCAGGGCTGTGCCATCCGAACGAGCGTGGGATATATCGCCTGATCCCCATGTGGATGGTAATTCCCCATGGTTTCCCCCACGATCTTTGCGGACTTTCGATGTCCCCGTCCCGGCGTGAGGTTCAAATCACGCATCGCGTATAGTATACGACGCTGAGAAGGCTTGAGTCCGTCTCTGGCATCCGGGAGTGCACGCGACACGATCACGCTCATCGCGTAATTCAGATAGGAATCCTTCATCTCATTTACGATAAAGTGATCCCGAATGTTTTCGTCCGGAGCGGGGGGAGATGTGGTTTGATCAGCCATAAGCGATAAAATTGAAGGAGGTTACGCGTGCAGCCGGGTCACTCGTTACGTCAGCACCATCTGCATCCATACAGGCCAATAAACAAAACAAATATCATGTAAAAGTATACCAGAAACCTGCGCTTAAATAAAGTTGTAATTCTCTTCCAGCCCTCTCAAAATTAGGTGCGGCGATACGCATTGACTTCTCATCAGGTTCTTTTCTCCGAAACGTCAGATGAACAAACCACAGCTTGTCATTCTTGCTGCGGGTATGGGGAATCGGTATGGGGGGCTAAAACAGATCGATCCCGTCGGACCAGGGGGGGAAGTCCTGCTGGAATACGCCCTGTACGACGCAATCGAGCACGGTTTTGAGCGGGTCGTGTTCGTCATACGCAAAACGTTTGAAGACAAATTTCGCGAACACGTTGTACGTCAACTCCCCGGCCAAATCGAGACCGCCTGCGTGTATCAGGAACTCAACTCCCACATTCCGGACGGAACGTCCCTCCCGGATCACCGGGAGAAACCACTGGGCACCGGCCATGCCCTGCTCTGCACCCGTGATCAAATTGACGCTCCGTTCGCCGTGATTAACGCTGATGACTACTACGGCCCGAAAGCGTTTAAGCTGCTGCACACACACCTGAGGAATACGAAACAGGAATCCGATCCACCGGCGTTCTGCATGATCGGTTATCCCCTGAAGCATACCCTGAGCGAGTACGGGACCGTATCACGGGGGCTCTGCCGGATCAACGAGCACGAACAGTTGATCGAAATTGAGGAACAGGAGTCCATTCGTTCGTCAAACGGCTCCGTGGTGTACCGCTCCAACGAGGGTAAATGGCAGGAAATTGATCCGGACACAACGGTCTCCTTGAACTGCTGGGGATTCACGCCACAGCTATTTCCCCACCTGGAACGATCGTTCTCGAGGTTCCTCAACAAACACGCCGATGATGCCACCGAGGAATTCTACCTGACCACCGTCGTGAACCGGCTCCTGCAGCAAGATCGGGCGGAGGTTTCCGTTTATCCATCCGACGAACAATGGTTTGGCGTAACGTACGGAGAGGATCAACAGGAAGCCCGTGAAGAAATCCGGAAGCGTATACGTCAGAACCGGTATCCACGAAAACTCTGGAAGGAATAAAACTGACGGTTGTTCCGATCTGTGGGGAGTTACAGACTGATCGTGTTTCCCATCCTGCAATAGAAGAGGATAGGGTCCCGGAACTTTACGCTCCCGAAGAACACACAGCCCCCACAGCCCCCGGTACAGGTGATGACACCGCTTCACGACCCTGCAAAAGAACAGGACAGACAGGGCTAATAGTGCTAATAATACAGCTTCGTAAGCAGTAATGTCAGGTAAAAAGAGGCCAGTGAGACCGTCACGATCCCGACGTACATCCAGATGTTCGGTATCCGGTCATGATCATTTCCCGGATGGTCCTGTGATGACATGACTCCGTCCGTTCATTGGAAGCAATTGTCGACGCATCGAAAACGGGCAATTAGCATACGAACTCGTGGTCCGGAAATCAACGCCGCTGGATCGAACGCCGGCCGAAAAGAAGGACGTGACTCCCCTTCGAGCCGTGCTTAAAAAAGTTTTTTCTGAGGGCCGCTCGGGGGGGTGAACTTTTCGCTGCTCAGGTCCGGCCGGTCCGTTTCAAGGTCCGCCTGCCTGCAACCGGTTTCAAACAATGACGCAATCTGTTCGGCAAATATGCCTTCCCCTTTCATCCGGCGATGAAACGTGGTGTCATTCAGGTCGCCGTCCCGTATGTCACGAATCCGATTGAGGATTTTGTTCTTCTTTTCCGGAACATGTTCGTCAAGCCAGTTCGTGAACAGGTCCTTCACCGCCCGTGGAAGTCGAAGCATCACGTACGACGCCCATTCCGCGCCCGCTTCTGAGGCGGCGTTCAAAATCCGGGGCAGCTCGTGATCGGTTAAACCGGGAATAACCGGGGCCACCATCACCCTCACGGGAATTCCGGCTTCCGACAGGGCACGGATGGTTTTCAGGCGTCGATGGGGGCGAGTGGTTCGAGGCTCCATCTTTCCCGCAAGTTTCGTATCCAGGGTGGTTACGGAAATGTTCACGACAACCGCCTGACACGCTGCCAGTTCGGCGAGCAGATCGATATCCCGCTGAATCAGATCGTTCTTGGTGATGATCGACACCGGGTGTCCGGTTTCCGCAAGAACGCCGATGCATCCCCTCGTAATTTCCAGTTCCTCCTCAATGGGCTGATACGGATCCGTCACGCCGCTCATCGCAATGGTTGACGGCGTGTACCCATCATCCATCAACTCCTCTTCCAGAAGGGATGGGGCGTTCTCCTTCGCAATGATCCGCGATTCGAAATCCAGGCCGGACGAGAAATCCAGCATCTCGTGTGTTGGTCGAGCGTAACAATAGACACACCCGTGTTCACATCCACGATACGGGTTCAAACTGAGGTCAAAACCGACATCCGGACTGTTATTGGATGTAAGGATGGACTCCGGAGAGGACGAGATGATCTCCGTCTCCGGGTCCGGAGGCTCCTTACAATCGGACACTTCCGGATCGATTTCCCGATGTACGTCCTGAAACCGATTTTCGGGGTTGTCGGACGCCCCCCGACCGTCTACGGAATACGTGGAATTATTCATGCCAATCGCTGCGGAACCTGACAGGCACACCTATGAACACGGATCATACGTCACCGACGATTCCTCAGTGGCTCGGCGCTGCAGTTCCGTGAGCTTCCGAATCGCCGGCTTCGTTTTCTCAATCATCTCCTGCAGCCGCTCCGGCGCAAACGTGTGTTCCTCCCCCGTGCCCTGTATCTCGGCAAATTCACCGGAAGCGGTCATGGCAATGTTCAGATCCACTCCCGCGCTGCTGTCCTGCTGGTAGTCCAGATCCACGACGACCTCGTCGTTGACCACTCCCACGCTCAGGGCGGCAACCGGCTCCAGAATTGGTGACTGGGAAATAAGCCGTTCCTCACGCATCTCTTCGAACGCCTCGTGCAGTGCGATCCACGCCCCCGTAATGGAAGCGGTTCGCGTCCCTCCCGCCGCCTGGATGACATCACAATCCACCTGAATCGTGCGCTGACCGATCAGTTCCAGGTCGACTGCAGCCCGGAGGGCCCGGCTGATCATCCGCTCGATCTCAAGTGATCGCTTGTCGGTGTAACCAAACCGATCGCGTCGCTGCCGGCGGGGCGCCGAGGATGGGATCATGGAATATTCCGCGGTGACCCAGCCCCCTCCCTCGGACTCCTTCCAGTTAGGCACATAATGCTGCACCCGGGCCCCGCAGATGACCTGTGTATCGCCGGTCTCTATTCGAACCGACCCATCGCTAAACCGGGATACGTCGCGTTCGATCTTTACCGGTCGAAGTTGATGTTTCCAATCCTGTGATGATGCCATGTCACCCGTTACTGCGACGGATTCCCGTTCGAATGATCTTCCCCGGGGAGGTCGTCACGATCCGAACTCATCCGGCGATCCTCCTTCCGAGCCTCTTCGATAAGCGCATTAATTCGAATCGATTTGTCAATAGAATCGTCCAGGTAAAACTGAAGCTCCGGGATATGACGGATGTCCGTGGTACGACCGATTTCACCCCGGAGGAAGGACCGTGCGTTTTCCATGACCTCCAGTAGTTCCTCGTCGTCGTAGGTGTCCCGATCAAGTGCGGTCAGACCAATACGCGCTTCTTTCAGATCAGGGGTCACCTCAATCTGAGTGATGGTGACCATTCGAGCCCGGGGATCACTCATTTTCTTCAGCATGAGGGAACCCAGCTTGCGCTTCAGCAGTTTTTCTACGGACGATAAATATCGGCGTCCCATAAAAACCCTTATTTCGATGAGGTCTATTTAACTCTCGATTTCAACTTCATACGATTGAATGACCAGATCCCGTCGCTTCTGCAGGGATTCCCCGAGCCGATCAAACGTTTTCTGAAGCAATTCCCCGTTCTGTGAAATGCAGGCAATGCCGATAACCGCCGTTCCGTGTCGATCCTCACAGTCCATCTCCGAAACCGACACGTTATACTCATTTTTTATACGGTCCTTTACGCTCTGAATCACACCGCGTTTTTGCTTCAGGCTCCGGCTACCGGGAAGGACAAGGGTGACACGTGCGATACCAATGACCATAACCGAACTCCACCGTATTCCGAAGATGACCGGACTATGGCAGTACAAATACAGATATGTTTTGCACCTACACCGTTTCCGCCGTACGAAGCACCTCTTCTTCCTCAAACGCCTGTATGACGTCCCCCACCTTAATATCGTTAAAATTCTTAATGGTCACCCCGCACTCGTAACCTTCCTTTACTTCCTTCTGATCTTCCTGAAAACGTTTTAGCGAACTGATTTTTCCCTCGTGGATCTGTTCCTCGTCACGATAGACCTGCACGATCGAATCCCGGGTCACACGGCCGTCCGCCACGTAACAGCCGCCGACGGTCCCCACCCCTGAAATTTCAAACACCTCCTTCACCGTCAGCTGACCGATCCGCTCACGGACGGTTTCCGGTTCGAGCACGCCCAGCAGGGCTTTCTCCATTTCCTCCAGCAGGTTGTAAATGACGTCGTAGGTCCTGATTTCAATCTCCTTGCGGTCCGCTAAATCACGGGCGCGTGTCGTGACACCGGTCTGAAAAGCAATCACGATAGCGTCCGACGCTTCCGCAAGAATAATGTCGGACTCGGCTACATTCCCCACCCCCTGATGCAGGATGTTCACCGACGCCTTATCCTTCTCCATATCTTCGAGCGAGTGCGTTAACACCTCAACCGACCCCTCCGATCCCGCTTTAACGACCAGGTCAACGAACTTCTCCTCATCCGGATCCCCTTCCAGGATACTGGCAAGCTTGGCACGCTGCTGGCCGGATGTTTGTTTTAACTCCTCCTGTCGATCCTGATCCTGTCGATCCTCGACGATTTCCTGTGCGGTCTGTTCATCCTCCACGACGTAGAACGGCTCCCCGGCCTCCGGCGTTTCATTGAGTCCCAGCACAACCACCGGCATACCGGGTCCCGCCTGCTCAATCTGATTTCCGACATCGTCGAACAGCGCCCGCACTTTTCCGTACGTCGAACCACAGAGAACCACGTCACCGGCCGTTAACGTGCCTTCCTGGACGAGAAGCGTGGACGTTACGCCCTGATTCTCAATAAGTTTTGACTCCAGACAGGCCCCCCGTGCATCCTTGTCCGGATTGGCTTTCAGGTCGAGCAGTTCAGCTTCGAGCGAAATCATTTCCAGCAACTCGTCGATTCCCTCTCCCGTTTCGGCGGAGGTATTCACAAAAACCGTCTCCCCTCCCCACTCCTCGGGGATCAACTCCAGTTCGGACACCTCCTGACGTGCTCTCGTGGGGTCGGCGTTGGGCTTGTCAATTTTGTTGATGGCCACCACGAGCGGAACGTTCGCCGCGCGGGCATGGTTGACCGATTCTTTGGTCTGGGGCATCACGCCATCGTCCGCCGCAACCACGAGGACCGCCAGATCCGTTGTATTCGCTCCCCGTGCACGCATCGCCGTGAAGGCTTCGTGCCCCGGTGTGTCAATAAAAACGATCTCCTCTCCATCGTGTTCAATACGGGAAGCCCCGACCTGCTGCGTTATGCCCCCCGCCTCCCCTTCGGCGACCCGGGTGTTCCGAATTCGATCAAGAATGGACGTCTTTCCGTGATCCACATGTCCGAGGACCGTCACCACGGGAGCACGGGGCTCCAGTTCCTCTTCCGTGTCCTCCTCCGATTCCAGTTCATCAATGACTTCCTCTTCAAGATCCGTGTCCTCAACCACCCTGATGTTCTGGTCAACCGTCTCCTTCAGTACGTCGAGGTCCTCCGAATTCACCTGATCGTTGATGGTTTTCTGAAGGCCGTTCTGCATAAAGGTCATGATCAGTTCATTGGAGGGAATCCCCAGCTGCTCCGAGACGTCGCGGAGGGTCAGGGGAAGGTTTAACTCCACAACATCTTCTTCCTCCTTGACTTCCTCCAGTTCGTCCGGGGTCTCTTCCGATCCGGCTGACGGCTGGGCCGTTTCCCGGTCTTTTTTCCGTTTCAGGTCTGCTTTCCGCATGCGCTGGCCGGAGGAAGCCTGCTCGGACGACGCAGCACCCGAATCTTTCTCACGGTCTGCGGAACCGGTCATCTCCCGCTCTTCTCCGGCGGACGGAGCTTCCGTTTCGGATGCGGATGGTGTTCCCGTTTCCGACCCGTCCTCCGGGGCAGCCCCTTCCTCATCCGTGCCTGATCCCTCACGAACCTCAGCAGGGTCCTCGTCAAAGAGCTCGATTAACTCATCGAGAATCTCCTCATCGACGTCACTCATGTGGTGCCCAAGATCGACGCCGAGCTCATCGGCCTGCTCACTGAGTTCACTGAAGCTTACGTCCAGCCGGTCGGCAAGTTCATATCCACGCATAGATTTACAGCCTATTTAACAAAACAACGTTGTAGGTATTATCGAAAAATTCTGTTTTCTTCGTAATCCGACGCATTCCACTGATCAGTCCGTGACCCGTTATTCTTCGGCACCCGGCTTCTCCTCGCTGGTTTCACGGGACGCAGTGCCCGAATCGGATGCCGAAGCATTCGACGGTGAATCTGGTTCGGAACGGGGGGAATCCGAATCGTTGTCGGTGGCTTCTGGATCTTCGGTGGCCGAAGGGGCCTCCTGCTCCGTCTCGATGGGGTTTTCCGTCCGTTCTTTTACTTCATCGTTTTCATTCTCCTCCCCGTCCGTCGTTTCGGCAAGCGGCTCACCCGCTTCAGGCTTCTCTTCAGTGGAGGTATCTTCATCGGGGGTATCGGTGTCGGTTTCGGTTTCCTGCTCCTCCTCCGCCCGCTCCCCTTCACTTTTCTCCCCTTTTGCCGTCCTGTCCTCCGTCACTTCCGGTTCGCCCGTCTCCTCGTCCGACGTCGCGTCCATGGAGTCCCCGGATTCCTTCGGTTCGTTTTCAGCATCAATTTGCCGTTCCTGTTCGAGGAGCTCCCGTTCCTCCTGTCTGGACATGACATCGATTTCCCATCCCGTAAGTTTCGAAGCCAGACGAACGTTCTGTCCTCCTTTTCCAATGGCAACGGAAAGTTGATCCTCAGCCACGATGACCCGGGCGAGATTATCTTCTTCAAAAAGTTTCACCTCCTTCACATCCGCCGGTTTCAGGGCATTTTCAATGTACCTGTCGTCCGATGGGTGCCATTCAATGATATCGACACGCTCATCGTTCAGCTCCGCAACGATGCCCTTGATGCGAGACCCCCGGACCCCCACGCAGGCCCCCACGGCATCCACGTCCTCGTCGGTGGAAGCAACGGCAACTTTCGTCCGGTTTCCCGGTTCGCTGGCAATACCCTGGATACTGATCACCTCTTCCTGAATCTCCGGAACCTCAAGTTCAAACAATCGCTTGATAAATTCCGGGTCCGTCCGGGACAGTTCAACCATAATTTTACTCCCCTTCTTCCCAACGTCTTTCACCAGGGCGCGAAGCCGGTCCCCCACCTGATAACTTTCCCCCGGCACCTGCTGGGATTTCGGGAAAAATGCTTCCACCTCACCGATGGTGACCAGGATATTCGGCCCGCTGAACCGTGACACGGAGCCGCTTACAATTTCTCCTTCTTTCTCCTTGAAATCCTCGTACAAACTTTCGCTCTCCGCCTCACGGATTTTTTGAATCATTACCTGACGGGCGGTCTGTGCTCCGATTCGACCGAGCATCTCCGGGTCAAGTTGAGAACCATTCCGGGTGGCCGAAATATCACCGGTTTCCTGGTCAATCGAAATGTCGATCTCCTCGTCCGCGTCAAGTTGCTTCTGCGCCGCCTTCTCAAGGGCGGTTTCGATCCCTTTAAATATGATCGACTTCTCGATCGATTTATCTCGGTGGATAGCGTCGACAAAGCGTAATATGTCACCGTTCATGATGTACCTCAACAAGAAATACGTAATTCTCCACCTTTTCTAACCGGGCGCCAGCACCCCCGGACAAACAAAAAATGTGGGACTCGCCCACATTTCAGTTCAACTGCCGAATCGTGCCATCTCCTGTATTCAGCCGTTTCAACACAACCGACGGCCATTTCCCCCTTCAAGCAAACATACGAATTTATCACATTTAGGAATAAATAATTATATAAACCGATCCCGTAAAGGTCAAGTTGTACGAATTCTATATACTCTATTTTCATCGAAAATGTAAGTAGCCAACGGGATGCCGGCACCCCCGGCAAGGCATGCAAATATACCGTACCTCTCGACCAACGTCCGTCCCCCCCTCAGAAATGAACGGATCATGCAGAAGGAAATTCCGAGCTCTTAAAGTTACGCTGAAGAAACCGGTTTCCGGCCCGCTCAATGGTCAATGATTGGGCGACGACGTTTCTTCGTCCGGGCCCCCCGAAGGCACCGGTTCCGAGGACGATTCCGAAACGTCATGTACCCTCTCCAGGGTGTTTTCGATCCGCTGGCGGAGCGAATCAGGAATTCGTACAACCATAGCCCGGGTCAAAAGTAAAAGCGGCCGGCCCGTGTACGAGGACTCGATGTCATGGGCAACGGTTACGCCCGGATATAGGGCAAATCCAAACAGCAACACGGCAGAAATCAACGTCCCTTTCACCATGCCGAGCAGGGCACCGAGCTTACGATCCTCATTCTTCAGCTCCGCTGCGTGAAGGACTCGGTCAAGCAGGTTAACAACCAGGAGACTCGCCAGATAAATGGCGATAAACAGGAATATGTAGGAGAGCAAACCGGAGAATGGTGGATCGACGAACCCGTCCATCCAGTTCTTCATCGGCAGATGGAGGTGAATAGAACCGTATACCGCCACAATCAGGCCCACAACCCGACCAATCTGGTTCAGAAACCCCGTCAGGTAGCCAAACATGCCTCCTCCCCCTGCCAGTATCAGGAAACCAATATCAATCCAGTTCATCACAAGTTCATGATGGCACGCGTAAGTTGATAATTCGTAAATTCCATCTCCTTCTCATTCACCCCCCGATAATCATTATCGGGAATTATTCCGGCAAAGTGCAGCGAAGGACGTAAAAATCGGACTGCAATCGTTCAAAATCGGAACATCAGGGGACCTGAGGAGAAGCCAATTCCGAAAATGAAGTTGTTCGAACTGATCCTTGATTCGTTCTGTACTTTTGTTTATAAGACGAACAGGGTTTTTTGCAATCTGACACTTGATCCGTTTCTCATTGATGGAGGGTGAAATGAGTATTGATATCAATCGGTCCGGACGCCACGGATTGATCTTCGGAGTCCTTTTGCTCAGCCTCGGTTTGATTGGGTGCACGACCACCTCTCGTGACTTTGAGCATAATTGGACAGCAGGAGCGGGGGGAACAGCGGCTACGTTCTCGCCTGATACGGACGATATGGATGTGGATGAGGGGTACGGTGCTCATGGTTTCGTACGCCGTCGGATTTCGGATCACTTTAAAGCAAAACTTGAAACGGCTCACACCCGAAATATTGATGTTACCAACTCCACGGATCTTGCTGAGTTTGACGCAACATTCTCCACTTTAACAGCTCAATACGAGTTCATGCCCTCCGATAATGCAGATGTCCGGCTGTTCGTCGGAGGTGGTGGGGCATACACCTGGTTTTCCAATGAATCCCACAATAGCGATGCGGGGGTAACAGAATTCAGTATCGAAGATGATGGAGGAGGCGTTGGTGAAGTTGGCTTAATCGTTCCATGGGGGTTCCACCTCAAGGTCAGCCGGCTTTTCGCCATCGAACCAGACGTCTCCGCGTCCGGAGGTGGTCTATCCAACACATCGGAGGATCAAGACATCTGGCTGTTCTCAGCCGGTCTAAATATACCTTTTTAAATACTGCTTTTTGCTGCTTCGTACGTCGATCCGAATCAGCAAAGCACGATCACAGATGGATGCATATGCCCCCTAATGCTGCAGTTTTTGCTGACCCTGCTGAATACTCCCTTCTTCAGGGATTCAGAAGGGGGACTTCCTGGAAACGGGATCAGATATCGGGATGAAGCCTTACATCCGTTTCCACCGTCTCCTTCCATCCATTTGTGACAACACTTTAATAACCATGTCGACCGGCTAACGAAACCCCTTCAAAACGCCAGCGATTCCCGATCCCTGGCCGGGCTCCTCTCATCCGAACCAGGAGTTTTTCAAACCACCTTTCCCAACAACTCATCAAGATCCTCCCTGACGGAGCCCTGTTGCGGTCCGGGCAATTCATAGTACACCCTGTATAGGTACAGGCCCCGGGCCGCGATCACCGGACCGGCCTCGCTACGCTCACGCGAACGAAAAACGGAGGGAATCAGGTCCGGATCCGCATTTCCTTTCCCCACCTCCACGAGCGTCCCCACCATGGAGCGGACCATGTTGTATAAAAATCGGTCGCCGGTCACGACGAAACAATAGCAGGAATCGAGCTCCATCAGTTCCACTGCAAGCATCTTGCAGCAGGGGGTCTCCTCCTGTTCGGCGTTCGTCGCAAAGCCGAGGAAATTATGCGTTCCCTCAAACTTCTGCAGGGCGTTCCGCATCGGCTCGGTCTCAAGCGGTCCAGGGTGCCAGTGAAGCAGGTGCCGTGCTAACGAAGGGGGCTCCCGCCGGTTCAGCAGCAGGTACACGTACGTTTTCGCACGGGCATCGACGTGCGCCTGAAAGTCCGGGTCCGCGACGGACGTGTCAAGTACGGTGACGTCTTCCGGCAAATAATCGTTCAGCGCGGCGGTCACCCGTTCGACCGGGCGCTTTTTGCCGGTCCGAAAGTGGGCCGCCTGATTGAGGGCGTGCACCCCGGCATCCGTACGGCTTGCCCCGTGAACGGACGGTCTCCCCGGAAAAAGTTCCGCCACGGCCTGTTCAAGCACGCCCTGAACAGTGCGATCGGACGCCTGCTTCTGCCACCCGTGAAAATCCGTTCCGTCGTACGACAGGGTCAGTCGGTATTTCGTAAATTCTTCCATTTTCCCCGCTCAGGCGTCCTCAGCCACCATGACACTGACCCATGCGGCAACGGCCCGCTTGTTGCCGATCACACCCTGGCCTTCCATGCTCGTTGCTTTGACATTCCCCATGGAGGCATTAATCGCGAACAGTCGGGTCAAGTTTGTCCGAATTTCCGCTTTGTACGGGTTCAACCGTGGGGACTCAAGTAACACGGTGGAATCCAGCTGATAAACGGAACATCGCTCCGGAATGATATCTTGTAGCACAATATGAACCAGTTCTTCCCCGGCCAGCCCGCTGT
>CAYXQY010000074.1:15966-16809 GCA_964466525.1 uncultured Planctomycetia bacterium | reverse complement strand
GAACCGACGGCCTGCTCTTTACGAGAGAGCTGCTCTGCCGCTGAGCTACGCTGGCAAAGTCGGGAAACATTATACGAACAAAACGATCTTGATGCAACAGAAACATCAGTCGTCACCGGCCGAGCAGACGTTGCATTCCGGGTTTGGGAAACGCTCTATGCATCGAGCGGTTCCTTTATCCATCCGAAACTCGAACAGACGATCAAAAAACGGATTCCCGAAGCCAAGTATGATCTTGAGGGCTTCGTAACCCTGTATGGATCCAATCGTACCCGCCAGAGGCCCCAGCACCCCCGCTTCGCTACAGTCCGGCACCTTTCCTTCTGGAGGAGGACCTTCAAACAGACATCGATAACAGGGCGAGTCACCTGGTAACACGCTGAGCACGTGTCCCCTGTGTCGAAGAATCCCACCGATAACCACCGGAATTTCGGCACGGACACAGGCGTCGTTGACGAGGAACTTCGTCTCAAAATTATCGGATCCCTCGACGGTCAGGTGCGTTGATTCAACCGCTTTTTTGATGTTTCTACCGGTCAGTTTTTTCGTGCGGGGATCGATCGTGCAGTCCGGGTTCAACCCGTCAAGCGCTCGTGCAGCTACTTCTGCTTTTGGTTTGCCCAGGTCATCGGTTCGAAACAGCGGCTGACGCTGGAGGTTCGAACGCTCGACAACGTCATGGTCGTAAAGCGTAATGTGGCCCACGCCGGCCGCACATAAATATTGCAGAACCGGAGTACCCAGTCCGCCGGCACCGACTACGAGAACACGGGCATTATTTAGCCGTTTCTGCCCCTCTCCACCGATTTCCGGCAGAACGATCTGACGGCTGTACCTGGACAG
>CAYXQY010000074.1:10047-15956 GCA_964466525.1 uncultured Planctomycetia bacterium | reverse complement strand
GATGACCTGGTGACGGATAACCCCGGTTTCATCCACGGGCACGTACGGGAGGAATCAGATTACAGGGAGGGATCAGGTGGGCTGAGGACGTTCATTTCACCTGGATACGATCATCCTGCTTTTCCAGGTGTTCCTTGATCTCTTTTTCCAGACCCTGATACGGTTTTACGTTTTCCGGTGAAATGCCCCGTTTTTCCAGTATATCCAGAACCGCCCGACGGAGTTGGATGTCAGACTGGTAGTCCACGATAAACGCTTTGCCCCGGAGGTCTCCGACTTTTCGTCTGAGCTGCGTCCGAACCAGCCGCCGTACACGTTCCCGGTTCAGCTTTGTATCAAGTGAGGAATAGAATGCGTCGAACCCGGGATATTCTTTCCAGGAATGCCCGTCGAATTCAGCCAGTTTTTTGAGTTTATCGAGGTGGTTCGCTTTTTTCTCCTGAATGTATTCATCGACTTTCCCGGTCTCGAGAAGTTGTTCGGACGCATAAGCAAACCAGTAACTTTCCTCAAGGGGTTTGATCGTGACGTCAGGTTTTATGCCTCCTTCCGTATTTTCCTCAAGGCCGGTGGTTTCCTCTTTCCAGTTCGAACGGTGCGGGGTCCGGCCGGAGGGAAGGAAGTATTTGGCCTGTGTGAGTTTCAATGCGGCGCCGTCTGTGGACTCGAGAGGAAGCAACTGCTGAACACTTCCCTTGCCGAACGAACGTTCGCCGAAAACACGAGCCCTTGAGTGATCCTGAAGAGCGCCGCTAAAAATCTCACTGGCACTTGCGCTGCCGCGGTTGATGAGCACGGACATAGGCCCTCTGTAGATCGGGGTGTTTTCCGCGAAGAAGCTTCGATCCTTCCCTTTCCCACGAACGGAGAGGATGAGGTTTTTATTTCCGTTTGAGTCTTCCGGTTCAAGGAAAAAGTCCGTGATCTGAATGGCCGTCGGAAGATACCCCCCGGAGTTGTTGCGAACATCCACAATCAACCCTTTCATTCCCTGTTTTTTCAGTTTCTGAATGGATCTACGGACTTCCGTGTCCGTGTTTTCACCAAAGCTGATAATTTCAATATAGCCAATGTCTCCAGGAAGCATTCGGTGTTTGGCCGTTTTGGTATTAATCTTTGATCGGGTGATGGTGAATGTCCTCGGGTCCGTCCATCCCCTTCGCATAACGGTAAAGGAGACCTCCGTTCCGGGTTCGCCCTTCAGCTTCTTTACGATGGCCTGCAGTTCCTTTTCATAGGTAGAATCCCCTTCCACTTTAATGATCTGATCGTTTGTTCGAAGTCCCGCCTCGTAAGCCGGGCCGGAATATATCGGTCGTTCGATGGTAAGATACCCGTCTCGCATGGAGACGACCGCTCCAATACCTCCGTATGATCGATCCAGGTTCTCTTTCAGGGATTCAAGTTTTTCCCGGGTGAGATAGGTGGAAAACGGGTCGAGTTTTTTCGTCATTCCCTGCGCGGCTCCTTCAATAAGGTCCTGCCGCTCAATCTTCTCGGCGTCCGCGTACCGCTCCTGGATTTTCGAAACGATTTCGTCAATGACGGGATACTTCGTGGAGGAACGGGATTTCTGGAGTTCGAGATTCCGCGTAAGATTTCGCTGGTTCAACAGGGTCTGTGCGAGCACACCACGCTGTGACGGTTCACCTGCGAATGATTCAAGCACCGGTGCCGCTTCCTGGTACGCGTCCATTCGAGCAAGGGCCACGGCAGCGTTAAATTTAATCTTTTTGCTGCTGTCTTCAAGAAGGGTGATCAGTGCCTCCCGTGCCTTCAGGCTGAACCCCTTCACTCCGATTAGGGCCCGGGCAAGACTGAGCTTCGTGGACGAATTGTTTGCTCCGGCCAGGGACTTCTGCAGGATCTCTTCGCTGTTTGGAACGTCCACGAGGAAATCCGTGTTGCGGCTGAGAAACCAGATTGCGTCCGCTGCGAGTTTTCTACTTGTACTGTTGCCATCTTTCACAGCGGAAATTAGCGTCGAAAGGGCTTTTTTCTTACGAGCCGTTTGGTCGTCTTCGGAAACCTGGTTATCCTGCGCTAAATTGTACAGGGTGTAGGCGGCTGCAATCTGGACTCGTTTTGAGGAATCATCGAGTGCCATCTGCAATAATTCCTGGTGGTCATTTCCTTTCTCCTTGAGCTTTGATGCGTGTGACCAGAAATTACCCGACTTCGCCGTACGGATCGTATCAAGTGAGGAGCTCAGGGCGTTTTTCGTGGACGCCTGAGCGTGTATCGGTGCCAGGCTCAGAGGTAGAAAAAGAACGACCAGGACAGGAAGCAAAATGTCGGAGGAGCTCAAGTTCATAGAACTATCAATCGAATTTAATTGTTAAAAATAAAAAGAGGCTCCGGTCGCGATTTCAACACCCCGGGCCAGAGAATATGACTCGTAGCAAAACGAAGTCTTGTCCACTCATTTCATCTACGACACGATGGCACGATACCGCGAAATCGAAATGGGATCGTCCACCAACAACCGATGATTCGTTTCGGAGTTTCGGACGGAATCTTTCCCGAAAATCCGTTTGATCTCTCCGAGGTTGAAATGTGCACGAGCTGAGGGAAATTTCATTTGTCAAGGAGTTATTATACCTTAAATCGAAAATAACTGTCAACCTTAATCAAGTAATAGCCATGTGGCGAGAACCAAAACAGACGTCCGAGCATCCGTCTTCAACAGTACGAAATACACTTTTTTCTGAAAACGTCATGTCCTTCTCGGGTATCAACGAGATGAATCCGGCACGTTGAGTACGGATCGTATCACTGACCGGACCAACCGAATTCATTATGAACTGTAACCGTTTGAGTCCCCGTCAGTTGAATCCATCCTTTCGGATCAGAAACAGAGTTCAACCTGATCCTCGTCTTCCAGCACATGGTCACGGGGAATCCGCTGACCGTCATACATACTGTCGTTGCCCCAGATGCGACCATACTTCAGATCACCTGCAATGTCACGATGCACGTGTTCGGCAAACTCCTGTACCGTGCTTCCCTTCGGAATGGTATAAGGTTGATGCCAGTCCGGTTCCTGTCCGTTTGGTCGGCTGTAGATACGGATCAAGCCGAGCAGGCTCCAGAGTTCCTGCCGTATTCGGTCCAGTGAAGCTTCCTTCTTTGTCGAAACTTTCAGGGGATCGAACTGCTCTCCGTATAAATCACGTATTATCCGTAAACGATCTCCTGCTCCCTCGACATCCATCTTATTGGCAACGAGCAATGTAGGTTGCACCATGTATCCCTCCGGAGGTGGAATACGATCCGTTTGCCAGGACGGGATCACTTTTTCCTGATCGAGTACGGTCAGTGCTTCTTCAAGTTCACTGAGACAGCGTTCAGAGCCGGCATCCAGTACCATGCAAAGTGCATCGGCACTGCGGATAAGGGGATTAAGCCAGACGGGAATGTAATCCGTGGTGATGGGGGGCATGTCCACGAGTTGAATATCAACGTTTTCGTAGGACATCATGCCGGGATATGGTTCTCGTGTTGTGAACTGGTAGTCCCCGGTTTCTCGATCATGGCTGGTCAGTTTATTAAGAATGGTGGTTTTGCCACTGTTTGGAGGTCCATATAGAAAAATCTGCCCGCTTCCCTGTCGTTCGATCGTCATCGAACGACCTTTTTTCTGCTTTTTTTTCTTCTTTTTCTGAAGTTCTCGTTTTTGTTTGGTCTTGGATATTCGTTTGCGAATGTCCGCTTTTACTTTGTCCGTTCCCTTGTGATCGGGCAATTCGGAAAGCATCTCACGCAATGCATCCAGTTCTTCGTCCGGTTCGGACGCGCTCTGGTATCGATCCTTCGCTTCATAGAAAGACGGAGGGAGGTTAGCGGGCATTGCTTGACGTCGATCTGGTAAAAGGTGACGATCTGAAATCCAGTTTCGAATTATTCAATATGAGAAGGGATCGCTCGAATTTTCAAGTGGTCCATCGAGGGATGTCACGGAAATCCATCCATTGTTTGAAGGGAAATGGGATCAAGGCCATCTGCAAAAATGCCATCGACGATCAGGAAGTGAAGTCGACCCATTCAGGTCCGTGTGGCCTTTTTTAACGAACCGGCAAATGCATCGAGTTCGGCACACATTCGTTCAGGATTCTGATGGTGTTCTTCAATAATAGACTCAAGTGCCGAACCGACGATAACCCCGTCCGCTCCCGCATTGACCATTTTTCGAACATGTTCGGGGCGGGAGATACCAAAACCCACACAAACCGGAAGATCGGTCTCGGATTTGAGTGTTTTAATAAGGTCCAGTGTGCGCTGTCGGGTGTGTTCGCGCTCTCCGGTCACCCCCACGACGGCAACCGTGTAAACAAACCCGCTAACATGTTTCAGGATGTTTTGTATGCGGTCCGGACGGGTGGTCGGAGCAACGATAAAGATTTGATCCACTTCGTGTTTCTGACAGCAGGTTCTAACCGGTGTAGATTCTTCGATCGGCATGTCGGCTACAAGAAGTCCATCCACGCCACTCTCCTTTGCCTTCCTGACGAAACGCTCCGTTCCACGAGCGTAAATCAGGTTATAGTAGATGAGCAGACAAAGCGGGACCTCGGGTGCGAACTCATGTACGTCCCCGAGAAGGTCGAAACAATCGTCCGGTGTTACGCCCGCCTGGAGGGCACGCTGGATGGCAGCCTGAATACGAGGTCCGTCCGCGATCGGGTCCGAGAACGGAAAGCCAAGTTCGAGCAGGTCTCCATGGGAGGCAAGTATCCGGAGCACCTCCCTTGAACGTTGCATGTCAGGGTCCCCAAGCTCGACAAACGGAATAAACGCAGCTTCGTCGTTCTCCTGCAATGTTTCGAACGTGGAAGAAATCCGTGACATCGTCACAGGGTCCGAAAACTGACGAAAAAATGAACTTACTCCTTATCGGTTGCCTCACGAACCGTTTCGAGGTCCTTGTCTCCTCGGCCGGAAAGGTTCAGTACAATAAGATCACAGGAAGGATCTTTTTCCAGTAGTTTCGGCAGGTATGCAACGGCGTGAGCACTCTCAAGGGCCGGTATGATCCCTTCTTCTTCCGAAAGCAGGTGAAAAGCCTGCAGGGCCTGTTCGTCCGTTACGTTGGTATAGGAAGCTCGTCCGGTGTCCCGCAGATGAGCATGCTCCGGTCCGATGGCCGAATAATCCAGACCGGCCGACACGGAATGCGTGTTCGAAATCTGTCCGTGCTCATCCTGTAACACGTAGGTATGTGTTCCGTGGAGAACACCTTTTCGACTTTCTGAAGCGCGAGAGAAGCGTGATGCGTGTTTCCCGGTTTCCGTTCCCTTTCCCCCGGCCTCGACGCCAATTAACGCCACCTGAGCGTCATCGAGAAATCCTTTGAACAACCCTATTGCATTGCTTCCACCCCCAACACAGGCAAGGGCCACGTCGGGAAGCTGATTTCGAGCATTCAGGATCTGATTCCTCGTCTCACGTCCAATAACGGATTGGAAGTGTGCGACCATCTCAGGATAGGGTGCCGGTCCGAGCACCGAACCCAACAGATAATGTGATGTTTCAACGCTGGCCGTCCAGTCCCGCATTGCCTCGTTTATCGCGTCCTTCAGGGTGCGAGTTCCCGAGGAAACCGGAATGACGTTCGCACCGCACAACTGCATCCGGTAAACGTTTGGTTTCTGCCGTTCCACGTCCACTTCCCCCATGTAGATATCGCAGTCCATGTCGAGTTTCGCACATGCAACCGCGGTGGCAACGCCATGCTGACCCGCACCGGTTTCCGCAATGATTCGCTCTTTTCCCATATACCTGGCAAGCAATGCCTGCCCGAGCGCATTATTGAGCTTATGCGCGCCGGTATGCAGGAGGTCCTCACGCTTGAGGAAGATATCACATTCGTATCGTTCACTGAGGTTTCGGGCATGGTAAAGGGGAGTTAA
>CAYXQY010000074.1:0-10037 GCA_964466525.1 uncultured Planctomycetia bacterium | reverse complement strand
AGTTGGACGGCCGGCAAATTCCTTCAGGTATGTTTGAAGTTCGTCCTGAAATTCCTCGTTTTCCCGGCAGTTTGAAAACGCCTCTTCCAGTTCCTGTACGGCGGGCATGAGTGTTTCTGGAACATATTGTCCCCCAAATTCACCGAAGGTGGTGGTCATTAGTTCGTCTGAATGAATCTAAGTACATGGTATTAGCGATTGATGATGCGAGAACGGACGGAGGTTCCCACTGTTTCATCGTTAGATGGATACAACAGTGTAGCACGGCCCCTGCAGGTGTGCAATCCATCCGGTTATTTCTGAAAGATGGGAAGTGATTTCTGTGGGATCTGCAGAATGAGAAGTGCAAGGGAGGTGCTGTACACACTGGAAATATCACTTTTCCAGGAACCGTTATTTCGTTGATTGTCCACCAGTTCCCGGGCGTATTCTTCATACCAGTCGACCCAGTTTGAGTGTTTCGAAAAGTAAAACGCCTGAGCGGCGTAAAACATGCCGTAATAGTACCAACGCTCGCCGGGTTCAGGAACGTTTTCCTTCATGTACGCCAGTCCCTCGTTAATGAGTACTGATTGGTTGTTCCGGTTCGAAGGCGATGCATCCTGATATATCCCCGAGTAATTGAGTGTACTGACAGCTGCGGCGGTAAGCGCAAACGAGTACCGCTTCCGGTTCTGACTCAGGCTATATTTGAAGCGTCCGCCCCCGTCATGAGACTTCCTGACATAGTCTATGGCCCGGTCGATGGTTTCCGATTCAACTCGTAAGCCGGCATTGCGCGCGGCTCGAAGTGCCTGTATCTGAGTAATGGTCACGGAAGCTTCGTCCCCGTCGTCCGGGACCGGATGGTACCCCCACCCCCCGAGTTCGGTCTGTGCGTATCTGGTCGTCCGGATCGCGGACTCGATTTTCGACTTCAGTTTTTTGTGGCTGAGCCGGGTGGGAAGGGCATTACAACCATACACTTCGGCAAGCATCAACGTGGCGAAACCATGGCCGTGCATGCGAGATTTTCCCGATGAACTGGCGAAATATGCGTTTCGACCACGGGCCTGTGAAAACACGTATCCCGTCCCTCTTCTGATCGTTTTACGATAGGGTCCCCTGGACGGTGTACTGCCACTCGCCAGAAACGCAAGGGTTGCAAGGCTTGTTTCGGCAATGGGGTAGGACCCCCCAATTTTTCCTGAGTTGAGTTGACGCTTTTCAAGAAAACGTAGTCCTTTCTGGATTGATTGTTGAATTTCAGGCGTGATCAGCTGTGTGGATGGGGACAAACGAGAAGATTCAGACTCGACTGCCGGACTGTTTGACGCGGACGGTGCGCCGACGACACTGAATCCCCCGAGCATCAAAACGGCAGATGAAAGGAGAAAGATGATCGTCCGGTTGGTCATTGAGAAACCAACAACCTCTCTGTTTCATGAAAAAAACGGCATAGATCACGTCGAAGTGCAATCGGACAGTTAATCCTTCAACAACCGGTTATTCCGCGTTCGTGTCGGACCCCAGCTTTTTGTAATACTGCCGAAGTCGTTCGCCGTACTCCGGAACAAATTCCTCATTCCGCTGCTGAAGAATCGCTTCTCGCACTTTTTCCGGGAGCTCCCCCCATGCCTCCGAATTTCCTGTTGAATGGGTTTTGATGTTTTCGGGCGGCTCACTTGTGGCCTCGTACGGTTTGTCAGCGGGCTGGTCCTGTTGCTTTTTCTGTTTTTGCGGTTTGTTCTCCTTTCCCTTTTTCTTGTTCTGTTTTCGTGACGATTTTTGTTTCTTTTTTTTCTGTTTTTGCTTTCTTTTCTTTTTCTTGCCCCCTCCACCCGAACGTGATTTTGACGCATTTTTTCGAGCAATTTTCAGTAGTTTCTGTATGTTATCAAGGGACTGTTTCTGAGATGATTTGACCGTTGAAAACTGTTTCTTAAATGATATCAGATCTTTCAGTTCCCCCGAAACGCTCTGTTGATCCTGTTTGGATTTGTCCAGAAGTTCGCTGATCTTCTTCTTTATTTTTTTCTGTTTTTCGGATGTGTCCTCCGAAGAGTTCGACCGGGCTTTGTTAAGCTCTTCGAAGTTCTGTTTGATCTTCCGAAGCAATTGCACATTCGTTTCAAGGGACCGGGCAGCCGTGTCCATTTTCTCAATAACGTTGTTCAGGATCTCCACCGGTTTCTCCCGGGTTGTCGCTTCAGGAGACGAGCCTCCATGAAGCTCCCGATTTGCTTTCCTGACCTCCTCCAGGTCCGGTTCAGATTCGTCGTTCTCTTCGTTCGTCTTCGGGTTATTCGATTTGGCGCTGGAAGCCTCCTCCTCCTGAAGTAGATTTTGAAGCTTCTTCATGGTGCGATCCTGGTCCTCCTGTGATTCAACGGGGCGAAGGAACAGGAAGGGAGAAAACAGAATGACAACCAGAAGGATGTGGACGTCTGATGCGTGTATCATTTTTGGTTTGTTACCTTTTCTTTAAGCGACTGAGTGAGTTCTTTTATCTTCATCTGTCGAATGGACAGGCGTCGGGCCCGGGTTTCCAGGCCGGCGGAGGGGGTGTCCCCTTCGCTGAGATTTTCTTCAAGGTCGGACTCCAGATGCCGGGTTCGATCAAAGAGCTCGGATTGCATCCGTTTGAGCATCTTCAGTTCCGCGGATGGAGGAACCAACGCATTGGATTGTTGCCCTCCGCCCTGCTGTTTTCCGGTCGTCCGTTTTCTCTGTTTTTTCTCGTTCATCTGATTTTTCAGGGAATCCATCAGTGCGGAAATACGTTCGATAACGGTATCCTGAAGACCGGTGGTGAAGGAACCCACCTTTCGCCCGGGATAAAGACGTTTACTGATGTCCTCCATATCCTGACGAATTGTTTGAATCGTCCAGCCGTACACGACAGCGCTTTCCTCGGAAAGTTTTTCCTGAATTTCCGTCGCGGACTCCATCAGGGATTTTTCCCGTGAGCTCAACTCACGGAGCTTGATGAGCTGTTTCCGGTTCAGGCCTCCTTCCTGTTTCCGGTCCGAAAATTTCTTCGTTTTACTGCGTATCTCCTCCTGATCTTTTTTGAGTGTTTTGAGTTTTTCCCTGAGCCGTCCAAGTTTTTTGGCCTGCTGCTGACGTTTCTGACGGCGTCTTGCCCGCTGAAGATTCTTGTATGCCTCGGACAATTTTTTACGGGCCTTCTGCTGAGCTGAATTTGCTGATTGCATATTTCGCCCACCGTTGTTGGAGGAAGAAGCACCGGACAATTTCTTTTCAGCCTTTTTCATCTGTTCCTGGGCCTCGCGAATCTTCTCGCCGGTGGACGACTGTTTCTTGCTGCGAGCGGACTTTTTTAGCTTTTCCATTTCTTTCCGGAGGTTTTTCTGTCGTCGTTTGAGACGTGCAAGCTTACGTTTTTCCTCCTTGGAGAGGTCGTTTTCCTTTTTTGCCTGTTCAAGCGAGGACAGGGCTTGGTTAAGTTGTTTAATGGAGTTGTTTTGCTGCTGGTTCGCACGTTCTTTCCGCTCGTTCGTAATGGATGAAGCGGCTTTCTTCATGGACTCCCCGGCGTTCTGCATCGCCTTTCGAGTGTTTTCCATGGACGGACGGTTTTGGGTACTGGAGGATCCCTCGGACGAACGGGATTGATCCTGCTTGATGTTCCCCGCGACTTTTTGGGCGTCCCTCGACAGTTTCTCCTGTTTGGAGGCCCTGGATTTTCGCAGCTCCTTTTGAACCTGTGAACCGCTCGCGGATTTCTCGAACGATTGCAGGGCTTCCATTGCCGATTTTAGGTTACGCTCAGACGACTGCTGGTTCTTTTTCGCCGAGGAAGGCCGTCCGCCGTTCAGTTTTTCCGCCGCCCTCTTTCCGTCGGATTTTGCCTGACGCGTGTTATTACTTGCTTTTCGAACCTGTGTGGCGGCCTTGGAAAGCGCCTCCGACAGTTGCTGTTCATCAGCCTTCTTCCGAAGTGAATCTAATTTTTTTGAGAGATCGTCTGCCTTGTCAGCAATCCGTTCCTGTTGCTGGCTCAATTCTTCGGGTTGCTGTTTCTCATTGTTGTTCTTCTGAAGGCGGTTTCGTTGAGATTTCAGATCTTCAATTGAACTTGCAAGTTGTCTGGTTGCTTCCTTCTGTGTTTCAAGGGAAGTGGCACGCTGATTTTCGGACAGGTGCCGGGCAGCCTTTTTCATCTGCTCGGATGCCGACGACGTACTTTTTTCGGCATTCTGCACTGCATCGCGGGTTTGATCGGTTGTATTTGCTTTTTTCTCGAGCTGATCGGACATCTTTTCCGTGCGGTTCTGAATCTCCTTCTGCCGGTCGGACAAGACGTCATCAGCACTGGATCGGTTCTTTTTCAGGCGGTCCTTAACTTCGTTCAGCGTGTTTTTTAGTTTCTGAAGCTTACGGTTCGCCTGCATGGCCTGATCCTTTGCCCGTCCGGCGGAGGGGTCCGCCAACTGCTTTTCCGTTTCTTTCATCGCCTCCAGCGCAGCTGCCAGCTGTTTACGAAGACGGGACGTCGTCGGCGAGATTGGGAGCTGGTCCAGCTTCCTGATTTGTTTTTGCACCTGATCTGAAAGGGCTTTTCTGTTTTTTCGCTGCAGTTGTTCGAGTTCGTTGTCCTCGTTGTTTGGAGAACGTGCTTCACCGGGGGCGGATTTCGCAATTTTCTCCTGCCGGTCCTGAATGTCAGACAGACGTTTTGAGGCAGATCGGCTGCTGTCCAGTGCCTGTTCGTACGCGCGGTTGGTATTCAGCAGTTCGGACTGTTGTCTCTTCAGTTCTTCAAGCTTCCTGATAGCGGCTCCGAGTCCTTCTCTTGAACGCTCTGCTGCACGTTCCGTTTTTTTTCGAACCTCCTTCTGCTGTTTTGAGAGCTTATTTAACTCCCGTCGCAGTGATCGTGCCTGTTTTTCGAGTTGACGTGAATCGACTTCATTGGACGACAGGTCTTTCTGAGTGGATTTTAAATCCTGGATGCGCTCCTGATACTTCCTGAGGTTCCTGTTTCTTTTTTGCTGGACCTGTTTTGTTTCTCTGGCAATTTCCTCCTGTTCCTGACGGGCCTCATTGATTTTTGACTGCAATGGACCCAGATCCACCTGCCGGTTGTCCTTTTCTTCCGCCCGAAGGATGCTGAGGAGCGTTTGCACCTTTTCGAGAGCTTCTTTGGAGGATTGTGAATAAAGTCCCTCTTTGTTTTCCCTGAGATAGTCGGTCATCAGCTCCATTGTTCGAACGATGCCAAGTTCCTCGGCTCGTTTCTGAGCTTTCTTGAGACGACGTGCAGCCTGTTCGCTTTCCCTGGCTTCTCGTTCAGCAATATCCCACATTCGATCGAGAAGAGCTTCAGCCCGTTGTTTCAGGCGTTCGTGTTGTTCGGCCTGGTCGGTCGGAAGGGGGGACGAGGTGTCCTGAGATAGTAGAGAGGAAAACAGAAGCGGAAAGAAGAGGGCCGTTAGAAATGAAGCCAGTTTCAGTTTCATTGAATTACCTCCAGTTTACCCGGGAACATTGACCGAATCATTTTCTCGTAATTTCTTTAGGTTTTCAAGGATATCTTTCCATTCGTGAATAATATCGGAATAATCGTACCATGATCCCATGTCGTCAAGCAACGCCTGGAGCTGTCCGTTAACTCGCTCCTGAAGTTTCAGAGAACGATTCATCTTTGCCGTACGGTTCTGACGATTGGAAGCAGCAATTGCTTTTCCAAGGGCCTTTGAGGTCTTCGTCAGAATCTTTTCATGGATTTTGTTACCTCGCTGCTGGATTGAAGCCAATAGGTTCCGGCTTTTTTCGTCCCACAGTTTATTGAATTTCGCGTCACGATGTACTCGTGTAAGTTCCTCGTTAATTCGTATCATGCGCTGGTTCAGGCTTCGTTGTTTGTTACGAACTGTTTCGAGTGTCCGTCTGAAGTCTCGCGTTCCAACCCGGTCGGATGGGGTGTCATCCAGTTGATACGTCAACTGATCGTGGATTCCGGTTTGATCCTTCTTCAAACTCTCGATCCGTTCTCTAATTTCTTCCTGCAATTTCTGGAGCTTGACCTCAAGTTGCGAAGGGGAGACGATTGAAAACCGATATGTTCTTGAACGGGAGGGATTTTCTCGGTCTCTCCCGAGGTCCGTTGCGACGATTGCGTAATACACCGTATCTCCAGCTTCAAGATCCAGGTCCGACAGCGATAGGGTGTATTCGGAACGAATTTTTTTCGAGTTATACGGACGTGAGTTATGGGACGGGTCGAATTCGATTGACGTTTCCTTTCCGTCGTTGATTCGTCGTTGAATAGAAACGGATGATATGCCGAAATCATCCGTCGTATCGCTTCGAACGGGGATCGACCCACGGGGTGTGGCAAATTTGTTTTTACCGGGGTAAATCACCCGCACACGTGGCGGCTGATTTGTTTTTGTGCTCACGTTAAATCGGGTGGAACAGGTCGAGTACGGCGACGAACAGGCCGTTTCGGAAGGCGCTGACACGGGGGATTTTAAAAACAGTTCGAAAAACAGTTTTCCGTCGGTCTTCATGTGTACTTCCGTACGTAGCATCTTATGCCCCGATTCCGTGATGAGTTGGGTGGGTAGTTTCTTCTGCTCCTGTCCGGTGTTCAGATAGGTCCTGACCTGCGATACCCGGTTGGGAACCTGAGCACGCACCGTGGCAATTGTGTCGAACGGGGCAGAGACTTCCCGGCTGATCACCGGATCCTCGACGGACGTATCCTCCATTCCAGTGTATTCGGGGTAATCGTAATTGATTTCAAGCTCTTCAATTTGAGGCCGGCGGAGCACGTTTATTGATGCTTTCGCGGTCTGGCCGTCCCCGGCTTTGACCCAGTATTTGAACGGCTCTCGTACATTCTGAATTGTATATTGAAAACCCGGGTCGTCCTCTATCATCGTGTTCTGGGTCATTTCAATGGTTTTCGTTGGTCCGTTTTTCGGATGAATATGCAGATATGATCGGGAAGGAACTCGTTTGGAATCGGCATCGATCCGGGCTCGAACGGTGAAATCCTTTCCCTCGACAATATCCGTTTCATTGGTTTTTGAAAGTTCTACAAGCGTCGCTCTTGGCCACTTCTGATTGTTCCCCGTTAATCGCAACATCCACGTATATGCTTCCTCCGGAAAGGAAAACCAGAACATGCCGAGCAGGAACGCACAGAGCAAGCCCGTTCCAAATCGCTTTACAACAGGTTTCACGTTGAGAATGACGCGGGGATCAATCCGGTTGAGAACGGAACCAAGCTCACGCAGGAGCCCTTCAACCATGGAACGTGACATCCGTTCCGGTTCGTCAAGTTTCCTCTTCAGGTCCAGGGCACTTACGAGCCGATCGTTCAGTTCCGGATACGCCTCTTCCAGCTCAGCGGCGACTTCCCTCCGGGTAATACGATAAAACAACGGACGCAGCACGGCGAACCAGAACATAACAATCAGGCCAACGGCTCCGATCCCGAAAATGACCAGTCGAACGGGGGCCGGAAGGTCATCGATTAAAAAATCAACGAGAAACGAGAACACGAAGAAGGCAAACAGCACCGTAAGAACATCACCGATTCCGTACAGCAGGTGTATCGTTCGAACGTATGCCGTTACCGAAGAGAGTTTTTCTTCGAGCTGTCCGTATATGTTCTCGAAATTTGAGGTACCGGGCATATCACTAACGTAATAAAAATTCTATTCAAGCTACTAATCGTACATGATTATTTGTGAAAAAACAATTTTCGAGCTGATAAAATGATGGGTTCCGTCATCATCCCACCTGATCGATTCACCGTGGACGAATCCGAGTAAGAGACTGCAAAAGTCCCTGTGGAATATTTCGGTTTCAAACTTCGTGACGCATTGAAAGGTGCAACTTCATATTACCGAAATGAGTATGGTCAGGTGTAATTTGTTTCAACTAAAGTATTTGAATCTGAATGTCGATAACCTAATATGTAAACATTCCTTGTATCGTTTTTCTTCTACAGTATGTCGAAAGAATTTCAGCCTGAACAATTGTGAGAATGTGAGTTGGGATATGTTTCAGGGGTTGATCGTGTTGTTTAAATAACATTTTGCAGTTACTTCCAGTTACTTTCTATTTTCCCGGAGGAGTTGTGCCAGAAACGAGCCAGAATCGGATCAATCGAAGTGCGGAAGACCTCGCGCTCGAACAGCGCGAAATTTCGATTTCTGAGTTTTTTACCAAAAACCGTCATCTGCTCGGTTTCGATAACCCGACCAAATCACTTCTGACGACGATCAAGGAGGCGGTGGATAATTCGATTGACGCCTGTGAGGATGCAGGGATACTTCCCACGCTTGAGGTGGATATCCAGGAACGGGAGGGGGACAACCGGTATCAGGTTCGTGTTTTCGACAACGGACCGGGCATTGTGAAAGACCAGATTCCGAAGATATTCGGTAAACTTCTTTATGGCTCGAAATTCCATCGGTTAAAAATGAGCCGTGGACAGCAGGGAATTGGCATCAGCGCAGCGGGCTTGTACGGTCAGCTGACAACCGGTAAACCGACGGCTATTCGGTCCCGCACCGAACCGGATGAACCCGCCCATCTGTATCACGTACAGATCAACACGTCCGAAAACAAGCCGGAGATTACCCGGGACGAGGAGATCGAGTGGGATCGTGAACGGGGAACGGAGGTACGAATTGAACTTGAAGGACGTTATCAGCGCGGGCATCATTCCATTGACAACTACCTTCGTCAGACGGCTGTTGCGAACCCGCATGTACAGATTCACTATTCACCGCCAACGGAAAAAGAAATACTATACGAACGTTCCACGGAACAGCTACCGGAGGAGCCGAAGGAGATCAAACCTCATCCATACGGGGTGGAACTCGGTCAGCTGATGAAGATGATCAAACAGACGGATCACAATAAGATATCGGCGTTTCTGAAAAATGAGTTCTCCCGTGTAAGCCCCCGGGTTTGTAAAGAGATCCTTTCGAAGTGTGACAACGTTACAACGAAATCCTGGGTCAAAAGCACGGATCTTGAGGACGCCGAGGAAATTCACAATGCGATCCAGGAGACCGAAATTATGGCGCCCTCGACGAATTGTCTTTCACGAATCGGAGAGGAGCTGATCGTCGAAGGAATGAAAGACGTTATTCCCGGGGAAAAATTCTTTTCGGTCTCCCGGTCTCCGGAAGTGTATCGAGGGAATCCATTTCTCGTGGAAGCGGGAATCGCGTATGGAGGGGACATTCCTTCGGACGAACCAATCGAGGTGCTTCGCTACGCAAATCGGGTTCCACTGCTTTACCAGCGTTCCGCCTGTGCGATTTCCGAGGCGGTCAAAAATGTGAACTGGAAAACGTACAACCTTAAGCATCCGAAAGGTGGACAACCGATTGCACCGGTTGTCATTATGGTTCACATCGCTTCGGTCTGGGTTCCATTTACATCGGAAAGCAAAGAGGCGATCGCTCACTACCCGGAAATCCTGAAGGAGGTCAAGCTCGCCCTCCAGCAGGTTGGGCGGAAAATGCGCGCGCACATTAACAAGAAACAAAAACGAAAGGAACGCAAGAAGAAGCTGAATTACCTGGAAGTGTATGTTCCACATATATCAGAAGTTCTCAAGAACATTCTTGGTATGTCCGAGGAAGAACGAGAGGAACTGGAGGATGATCTGGAAACGCTTCTCCGCCGGGAGGCGAAAATTAAGGAAAATGGAGAAGCATCTTCGTAAAGACGCTTTCAATAACGAGAGGCACCCTCATTTTTCAGAGGTATTCACATGACTGATCTGCTTGATCAAATTATTCAGACGGCTGAAGAAATCAAGGAAAAAATTCAGGACCAGGAACAGCCGTCCATGGATTTTCCGGTCCGCTCATTGAGCAACGTGGAGTTCGATGAAGAGGAGGGATACCTCCGTATCGGTGATCGGACCAAGAAGCGAACACTGAACGTAAATACGGTCAAAAAGTTCGCTCAGGCACTTCGCATGTTCAACCTGTCCCAGGAGCTGATTGAAAACGACGATTTCGCGACCAAGCGAGAAGCGTACTACATGAGCAAAA
>CAYXQY010000073.1:0-16844 GCA_964466525.1 uncultured Planctomycetia bacterium | reverse complement strand
CATCGCCTGCGAATCCGCGCACTACGGGGATCAGAATTGCATTCTACTGACGAAGCGGGGGTTTTTCAGCAGACTCATAAGGTCAATCATTTTTGAAATAATGGATCGTGAGCGGTAAGATTGATGTATCATGTTTTTGGACGGAAAAGACCTTTTTTTCGAATACCATCCAATTTACCCGGGTACTGAACATGGCTGAGTCCATCACGCATCTACGGAACCGTTTTCTTATTGTATTTGTCCTTGTAGCTACGATTACCTCGTTTTCAGTTGTTCAGGCCGAAGAGGAGGCCTGGGAGGCCCCTGATAAACCATGGTATCACACGGATTACGGTCCGTACCTGTCATTGACGACGAAAATGCCATGGCCGGAGAACAACTGGGTTCATAAGGCGAAGGTCATCAAGCTCAATCAGAATGGATCGACTACAGGGGCAATGGTTTTCGACACGGACCTCCTGCGGTTTGCCGGGGGATGGACCGGTGGATTCATGAAACTGACGGGTGTGGAGTTCAACGGAGATCACGGCGTCCAGCCAAAGCCTCCTGTTACTCCAGATTTTATTACACCTCAGCTTCCCGGATGGAGTAAAACGGGCACGTTCGAGGATCTCCGCAAGATTCCGCACGGGCCGATTCCGGAATCGATAGGAGCGTATAAAGGATTATACCTCTACAGGGGGAACACGGTCCTGTCGTACCGGGTCGGAGACACAAGCATTCTGGATGCGCCCTCCATCGAGTCGTCCGGGGACGGCACAAGGGCTTACACGAGGACCCTGGAAATCGAGTCGACCGATGGCTCTCTTACGCATTTCATTGCTCAGGCACGCGGTTCCGCCCAGTCGATTGACGGATCGGCCCCGATGGCCGGCGTAAAGGACAAAGGGAAGCTGATTGCCGCCGCTCTGGTGGGGGATACCCGGAACCTTTCACTGACGGTGCAGAAGAAACGATTGCTCATGAAGGTGGGCTCGTCGAACAAAACCCGAAATGTGAAGCTGCTCCTCTGGCGCGGAGCCCCGAACAAATTAAGCAAGTTCAGGAGCCTCGTTAAAAATTCGGACAACCCGATTCAGCTTGGGAATGTGAAGAAGGGTGGTCCTCCCCGATGGAAAAAGAAGCTGACAACCCAGGGGAAAATGGGGAAGGAAGACGGCCCATACGCCGTGGATGCCATAACGGTTCCCTATGATAATCCGTGGGACTCCCGCATGCGGATCGGCGGGTTCGATTTTTTCTCGGACGGGAACAGCGCCGCGGTTTCCACGTGGAACGGGGATGTATGGAAGGTCACTGGAATCGATGGGGAACTCGGTGAACTCACCTGGCAGCGCGTTGCTACGGGATTGCATCAGCCGCTTGGACTGAAAGTCATCGACGATAAAGTCTACACCCACGGCCGTGATCAGATCACACGTCTCCACGACCTGAACGGGGACGGCGAATACGATTACTACGAAAGCTTTAACGATGATTTCCAGGTGACGCAGAACTTTCATGAATTTGCCTTCCACCTGCAGACGGATGATCAGGGGAACTTCTATGTGACCAAGGCCGGTCCGGTGCCTGCCGGGGGACGGGGATTTGAGAAGATCGTTCCGCACCACGGTTCGGTGATGAGAATTAGTCCGGATGGCAGCGAACTGGAGGTCTACGCGTCTGGACTGCGGGCCCCGAATGGCCTCGGAATTGGTCCCGATGGGCAGGTATCCGTGGGGGGGCAGGAAGGAACGTACGTACCCACCACCCATATTAGTTTCCTGGAGAAAGGGGGATACGCCACCGTGCCGCCCACGGCCAACCGGAAAACGAAACCCGAGACCTATAACGATCCCCTGGTATGGCTTCCGCATAACAAACCGAAGCGCATTGACCGGTCCGCCGGTTCACAGGTCTGGGTGGGGACCGACCAATGGGGACCGTTCGAAGGAGATATGCTGCACCTCTCATACGGAAATTCCAGCCTGTTCAAAGTGATGAAGGATCCGGACCAGCACCAGGGAGCCGTGGTCCGTTTTCCGATAAGCAGCCTGACGTCCAGTGGTATGCGGGGACAGTTCCATCCAACCAACAACCAGCTGTACGTGGCCGGACTGAAAGGATGGCAGACCAACGCCACCAAACCGGGTGGGCTCAATCGCGTGCGCTATACCGGCAAAGACGTACATATGCCCGACAAAATTGATGTCCGGTCCAACGGACTGACGATCCGTTTCACGTCGAAACTTGACCCCGGGATGGCTGAGGACCCGGATAATTACCTGATGGAGATGTGGAACGTGAAATGGACGTCAAATTACGGCTCCCCTCACTTCAAGGTGACCAACCCGGACAAAAAAGGCACCGATAAAATTGACGTGACCGGGGCGGAACTCATGGGCGACGGACGGACCGTGAAGCTCACCATTCCCAAACTTCAGGAGTGCACGAATTACGAATTAAAGTTCAGGCTGAAGACCAGCGACGGGGCCTCCATAGAGGCGGATCAGATCAACGGAACGGTCAACACGATGGAATAGGGCGGGGCAAGGTGTACGTCACGGAGGTCCTTTACAGATGGATCCAGGAGGAATATTGACATCTGGCATTTCGTTCGGGGTGTGCATGATCGTTGAACGTGTCGACTTGTATCGCTTTGTTCTGTTTGCGGTGCCGGTTCTGCTGTTGGTCCACGTGGCAGGCGTTACACAGGAACAAAAGCAGGGGTTGAGGCTTTTCCTTTCCTCGGACAGTGTGGATTCGACCGACGTGCGACGCGCCCGAACGGTCTCCCTTTATGTTCCGGAGGATAAACCGGTATCCCCGTTTCTCCCGGCCGGTCCGTTTTCAGCGACCTGGAAGGGAGCTCTGACGTACGGGGACTTCGGCATGGATGTAACGATTTCGGCACGGGGACGGGGGACATTACACGTGACGGTCAACGGGGAGACCGCGCTGGACGGGAAGCTACAGGGACGCACTCGCGTCAGCGGTGAGGCGGTAGGGGTTCAGAACGGGAAGAACCCACTGGAGGTAACGTATACCTCTCCACCGGACGGCCCCGCCTGGATCCGGCTTTACTGGGAATCCGAGGATTTTTATCCCGAGCCACTGCCGGTGGACCAGCTCGTGTATTCACGGACCGATCGGATGAAAAAGCAGACTTTTCTCCGTAATGGACGCAACCTGTTTATGGAGCATCGCTGTGTTCAGTGTCATCAGTCGGAAACAGGGTTCGATCGGAAGTGGACCTCCCCGGGAATAGCAAAGGACGCTCCGGATCTCTCCGCTGCGGGGACGATGTTCCGTACGGAATGGATTGCGGAATGGGTCGCCGATCCTCATTCGCATCGGTCGGATGCAAGCATGCCGGCCGTTCTTCATGGAAGCAAGCAGCGAGTGGAGCGAAAAGCACAGGCGATTGCGGCGTATTTGTCCAGACGGACGGACGCGTCCGCGGCGGGATCGGAAATTCAAATCTCCGATCGGCAAAAGAAACAGGGACGTCGCTTGTTCCGTCGGTTTGGCTGTATGGGATGTCATACCCTTTCCGGCAAAGAAAAACAGGGATCGTCGAAACCGTCGTTTGATCGCCTTTCGCTTTCTTACGTGGCCGACAAGTGGAAGCCCGGCGCACTGGCGACGTATCTGATGAATCCGAGGGATCATTACCGGTGGAACCCGATGCCTGATTTTCGACTCAATGAAAAGAAGGCAAAAGCTCTTGCGTCCTATCTTATTCAGGAAACAGGCCATGGGGAGGAGACGGAACCGGTGAAGGTAACGGAAGAACGTGTGAAACGAGGGAAACGGTTAACCGTTCGATGTGGTTGTCAGACGTGTCATACCGGAACCGGAACGGAAGAACACGGTGACCAATCGTTTGAAGCGCCATCTCTGCAATCCATCATGTCCTCCACACAGACCGCGGCGGCCGGGGAGGGAACCGGGTGCCTTGCAGGAGAGACGGGTACGCACGGGAAGGCACCGAATTTCGAATTTGATGACCGGGAGCGAAAGGCTCTTCGCACCTTTCTCCGTTCCGAGCGCGCCGATTCCCTTTCTCGCTCCGTACCGGCCGAGTTTGCAGCCCGCCAGATGGAGCGATTGCGTTGCAATGCCTGTCATCGCCGGGATGGATCCTCCTCCGTCTGGTCCCGGTTGCCCGATGAGCAAACGGAAGTTTCGCTTGATCAGGAGAAAACGCATGGGGTCAAGCAACTTCGTCCTCCTCTGACCTGGGCGGGGGATATGCTTCAGTTCAATTGGTTGAAGGACACGGTCACAGGATCACTCCAGCAGAAAACCCGGCCGTGGCTGGCGGCCCGGATGCCCGGTTTTGGTCCGTATGGTCCCGGACTTGCCCGTGGCATGGCCGCACAGCATGGGTACCCGCCGGAACGAATATCCTACGCGTCCGATTCCCTCGAGCGAGCCCGTAAGGGAAAACAGATCGTGAGCGACCTGAACTGTTATTCATGTCATGGAGCCGGTGACCGTGAACCGAATACATTCGAGGTAGCCGGCATTAATTTTTTCAAATCCGGTGAGCGGCTGCACCGTCAGTTTGCCATTCGGTGGACCCTTGCACCCGGACGGGTGCGGAGTGACACCGGTATGCCCGCCTTTTTTCAGTGGGGGAAACCGAGTCCGCTTCCCGGCATTCTTAACGGAGACCTCCGGAAACAGATGGATGGCGTCTGGCAGTACCTCCGTCACGCTGAAGAACTGGAAACCCGGTGATTGTCTCGGTGAGGTTGCACGAAGACGTTCGGAGACCTTGAGAGAGCGGAGGTGTGGAGGGTATGACTTTCACGGAATCCGGCTCAGGCACGATTGAGACCGAGAGGAGCTTCCCGTAAGATGAATCTGATAAGGAGGGAAACGATCGCTGGCACATGCGTTCCTCGTTTCCCCCAGGAGGTGCAGGATGAACACCGTGCCCCCATTGCCCACCGTGCTCAATCAGCAGGAGCAGTCCGCACTTCTTGACGAGCCGAACCCCTGCTATCCGATCGAGTTCCGTAACCTGGTCTTTCTCCGTATCGAGCTCCACGACGGCCTGCGATTGCCGGAGATGTGTTCGCTAAGCTGGGATCAGATCGACCTGGATAAGGGGAAAATCTATGTTCGAGGGATACGGGTCAAAGATCGCATCCTGTGGATGTCCGAGGACGACCTGGCCCTTCTGAAGAAATGGAAACGGTGGCAGGAGCAGGAACTCAAGAAGCGAATGCTCCGTCAGCAGGACACGGACAACCAGTCAAATCTGGTATTCACGGACCTCACCGGACGGCCGGTGTCAAAGCAGTACCTGCGACGCATGGTCGCCGTGAACGCGGATCTGGCCGGTCTGGACAGGGAAGTTTATCCCCACACTCTGCGTCATACCTTTGCCACGGATCTGTACCTGAAGACAGGAAACCTGCGCCTTGTGCAGAAAGCACTGGGGTTTCAGCATCTGTCGGGAGCAAGGATGTATAAATGCGCGGCAGAGCGGAAGTTGCGGAAAGCCATGAAGAACCTCGGCCATGCGGCCGTTGTATCGGACATACATTCCAGCAGGGGACGACCGAAGGTCACCTCCCTGAGGCAAATTCAGGCAAGGTGAGGCACGAGAACCGGCTGTGTTGTTCAACGGAGTGAGGGTGGAAGCGGCGGTTGACGGCGACAGTCGAGCTAATCCAGCTGCTCAACCGCATGTTCTTTCAGGTCGTCCAGATCAATAAACTCCAGTGCATATATATGCGTTGATTCAAGCTTAACGGGGGGAGCCTCCCCAGCTTCCTTCGCTTCTTTCCAGCGTTCCGCGCAAAGACACCAGCAATCACCGGGTTCGAGACCGGGAAAATCCATGGAGGGTCGAGGGGTCATCAGGTCGTTTCCCATCCGGGCGGAGAACGCAAGGAATTCCCGGGTGACTTCCGCACAGACGACGTGCACGCCACGATCCCCGCTGCCGGTATGGCAATACCCGTCCCGATAATATCCGGTCACCGGATTCCGGCAGCAGGTTTTTAACGGTTTCCCCAGTACGTTTTTGGCGTCTGATTCACTCATGAAAAGGCATTTTACCCGTCTGATCATCTGGTTTCAATTCTTGGTTTTTCGGCGTCCTGCAGGGGTGAATCGTGGAGGAAGATAAAACGAACGTGATTATTCCCCGCCGGTGTTTTCCGAAAGAAAGGAACTAACGGGGGGTATATTCGTGTATATGTAATAATAATCTATTTATCTTCTAAATATTTTATTAAAAGAGGGGCTCATTGGGTTTGGTAAATCGCGAACAGGCCACCGTTCGTAATTAATTCACCACAACACGTCCTTGTGAAACTGTCGAAGTATCCGGGAGCCCGTCATGGATATATTTGACATTTCAGGAGAACGCTGGATTTAGATCCGAATTCACCCTATGCTTAAAAGAGAAGGAGAAGTCGTTGGGTCCCGGGAGGGGCTCGTTCGTTTTTCTATTCCGGATTGAGAACGTGTAACGATGGGATTTGGTGTCTGGGAAATCATGATTGGGGTGTTGATTCTCCTCCTTTTATTCGGGGCAAGTCGTATACCAAAACTTGCTCGAGGTCTGGGAGAGGGGGTGACCGAGTTCAAGAAGGGGCTAAAGCAGGGGAAAGAATCCGAGTCGAACTCCGATGAGCACTCGGAAATTCCCTCTTCCGAAGAGGATGAGGACGAGAATAAACAATCTCAATCCGCATAAATATAGAAATCGGTCCTGACTGCAATTCGATGCCTTCCTATCGATTCCTTCAGTTTTCGGATCTGCACTCGGGACGGGGTATCCGGGGTCACAGCCTTCGGTTAAGTGATCAGCAACGCAGGACCCTTCGGCAAGATCGACTTGATTGTCTCGAGACCATCGTTGATCTTGCAATCGAGGAAGGAGTGGAGGTGGTGTTGATCCCTGGTGACCTGTTCGAGGAGGACCGGGTTCGGACGGCGGAAGTGCAACGAATTCGCCGGGCTCTGGAGGCGTTACGTCCAACACCGGTCGTTATCTCGCCGGGACGGTATGATTATTATTCACCACTGTCCTGGTATCGCAGGGATGTCATGCGCAAACATCAACTGGAGCCCTGGCCCGAGCATGTGCAGATCTTTACGGAGTCCAATTTTCATTCATTGCGCGTCGGCGGTACGGGGTCCCTTCGCGTGACGGGTCGTGCACACGGAGGCCGGGAAGATGTTTCGAGGTGTTCGGAGGAGATGTTGCCCAATTCCGGGACGGATACGATGGATCTCCTGATGCTTCACGGGTCCATAGATCCGGGTGTGGAATCCGCGAACGACGAGACACTGGACCGAACGGAACAGGATATCTGTGACGTTGAGGTGGCGTACACTGCACTTGGGGGTTTGCATAGTCATTACGCCATTCAGCAGGAAGAGACGGTCCGTGGAGGGTACGCGGGAGCTCCCATGCCCGTATCGGACTTGGAAACCGGAGAAGGTCGTGTTTTGATCGGTCAGCTGACGGCGGAGGGGGTACCGGCATCGTCTCTGGAGAAGCGGGATGTTTCCCCGAGACGACTCCATGAACTGGAGATCGAGCCGGGAAGGGAAACCTCGGCCGCGCGATTTCGTCGTCGGGTCCAGAAACGTCTTGAAGAAGAAACAGTGAAGCCGGAGGACATCGTGCGATTAACGGTGCGGGGAACTCATCCGGGACATGAGGTACTCGAGAGTGATCTACTTCAGTCGCTCCGGAATGAGTATTTTCATGTGGAGTTGGATGTCAGTAGAACGCGTCCGGTTGTTTCTTCGGACGTTCTGGATGAGGAAGGTGCGGAGGAGCACACCACGGAGGACCGGTTCGTCCAGGAGATGTTGAATCGAATTAATGACGCGTCTTCCGAGGAACAGAAGGAGATTTCACGGAAAGCACTTCGCATTGGCCTGTCCGCATTTCGGACGGAGGACGTCAGGCTGGACCATGTACTTTGAGCGTCTGTCCTGTGACTCGTTCGGGAGGTTCGAAGGGGACATTTCCCTTGCACCGGATCGGATCAACCTGATTCAGGCCCCGAATGAGAGCGGAAAATCCACGATCGTTCGGGCGATTCTCGGTGCACTGTACGGACTGGTCTCCGACCGGTGCCGTGCCTCGAACGAGGAGAACCTGACGGAACGGGATCTGTTTAAACCATGGGACGCACAGGACTACCGGGTGACACTTGACCTCGGTGGATTGCCTTCACTCGACGGTCCGATCCGGATTGAACGGGACTTCGAGGAGGAGGGCCTGACCGTACTTGATCGTTCGGAGCAGAAGGACATCACGGATTCGTTTGATGAAGAGCGGACGGGGGAACCGGGGAAACAGCTCACGGGACTGTCCAGATCGGTTTTTGAAAAAAGCCTCCTTGTACATCAGGACGACGTCGCGCTTCATTCGGCAAGCGGCGATCTGATCGAAGCAATTCAGCGACTCGCCGATAGCAGCGCCGCTAACGTTACGGCTCGGCGTGCACGAACCATTATTCAGCAGTCACTCATGAATTTCACGGGCAAGCTGGCCGCTGAGGACAGGGGGCTTTCAACAGAAATCGATTGGGTGGCCAACCGCATTGAAGAGATTGATGAAAAACTCCTTGACCTCCGTAAGAAGCGGGAGCGGGCCGAGGAGAAAGTAAAGCGTGCCGACGAACTGCAACGGAGAATTCAGGAGATCGAGGACGAGCTTGATCGAATTGAATTGTTCGAAACCATCGCACGAAAACGGGAATGTGATGATGCCCTTCGGGAGCACGCGCGGCAGCAGAAGAAACTGGAGGAACTAAAGCGTGAGCGGGAGGAACTTAAAGAATACGAGGGGTTTCCACACGGCCAGCAGGAACATCTGTTTCGTTCGCACGAACACCGCAAACAACTGATCGAAGAACGTACTTCCTGCCGGGACGAGGAGCAGAAACTACAGGAGGAGATTACCCAGGTTCGTGAAGCAATACACAACCTGAACGGGTACGATCGTCTCGACACCGAGGAAGTGGATCGACTGCTGGAATTCTGCGAGCAGGCACTGCATTATCGCCGGGAGCTAAATGCGTCTCGAGAGGCACTGTCCGCCGAGGAGGAAAAAGTCGAGGGCCACGAGGCGTTGCTCGAAGAATATCACCGTTTGCAGCAGATCTTTCGCGGTCTGGAATCGAAAGACCGGGAATTCCTGGGTGACATGGGACAGCAGTTACGGACCCTCTCGGACGAGGCGGCCGAATCGGAACGTGAAATATCGGAGGCCGAACAGGAGATACAATCAATCGACCGCGAACGGTTTCGGATGAAAGTGCGTCATGCAATCCTGTCCGTTATTTTTGGTCTGTTTATTGGGATTGGGGGGGTCCTGCTTGTATGGATTTTCGATGTAGAGGGGATCATCGGGTACGGACTGACGCTGGCCGGAGTATCGGGCGCCGTCTACTCGATTTTTCAGTGGGTGATGGCCGAGCGTCATAGAAGTGACGAACGGTCGCAGTGGCAGGTGAAACTCGAGCATCAGATGCAGCGACAGAAGGAACGTGCTCGAACCAGGGCGGTCAACCGGCGCCGGGCCTCCCTTCTGGCAGGGCGTTTGGGCCTCGAAAGCGTCCAGGACCTGCTGGGCATGTACGAGCGGTATCGCGATCTTTACGATGAGCTTTCCTCGATACTGGAAATAGACGCGCAGGTTCGCCGTCAGCGAAAGAAGCTGAAAAACATGATTCGATCCCATGAATCACTGCTTGCTTCGTGTGATCCGCACCTGTCGGAAGCTGGTTCGGTGAAGGAGTTCGAATCACTGATGGAAACGCTCGGGCAGCTACGACGCTACCGGAAACGGGTGGCGGATCTGGAAACGAAGCAGGCCAGCACGTGGGCGGATCGGTCCGCTCTCGAGCGAAAAATCGAGGCGGAAGAACGAAACATGCGGGCGATTCTCAGTCGGGCAGGAATCGACCTGGAGGAATGCACACTGGATGAGGCGGTCGAAGAATTTTCACGTCAGCATGAGAAGTACATCCGTCTGCAGACGGTCAAGCAGAAAATTCCGGCTGTGAAGGAGGGCATGTTAACGCCCCGCAAGCGTGAGGAAACGGAACGGATTCGGGAGCAGCTTCAGGAACACCTGGAACATATCCGAAAGAAGTGGGACGATGTGGAAGTTCCCGACGAACTGGCCAGTCGTGAACAGTACCGTCAGCGAAGAAATACCCTGGATGGCCGAAAGCAAACACTGATCGCAAATCACGCTGATCTGGAACGGGAAGTGGGGGCGATTGAGAGCAGGTTTCGGGATCAGTATGCCGAACTTCAGAATGAAAAGGAACAACTGAAAGGATATCGTAACCGTCTTGTTCGTCTGAACCGGTCCGCTGAGTTGGCCCTGGACGTCCTTGGTCAGGTGTCCCGGGATGTGCACGCGGACTGGGCACGTACGCTGAACGAAGAGGTATCCGACATTGTCGAGCGGATCACAACAGGGTATTCGGACGTTCGGTTTAACGCGGATTTATCGTTTTCGCTATCGTCGGATCAGCAGGGTGAAACACTGACACCGACGCAGGTCCGGGAATCACTCAGCGAAGGCACCCGGAACCAGGTTTACCTGGCGGTCCGGCTGGGTCTGGGGCGATATCTGACGGACGACGAGACGCCTTTGCCCATCGTTCTCGATGAGTCATTCGCCCAGTGGGACGACACTCGATTCCGCCGTGCCTGGTCGTTCATTACGGAGGAATTTGTTCCGGAACATCAGATGATCTACCTGACCTGTCACCCAAGTCGAATGGACTGGCTTCGGGAGCAGGACCCGGAATGGTTCGACACGTATTTTTCAGGCGTGGAGATCTGAAGGCTATGACGGTTTCGGCCGGCGCAGGATGAGGCGCACCAGGGTGGTGGATTCACAGGTTACAGATTCAGGTCGACCAGGCGTTGACCGGCCGTTTCCGTGCGTTCCGCGGACTGGATAAGGGCAAAGCGAATAAACGTATCACCGAGTTCCGGATTCTGACCGAGTGCACTGCCCGGTGTTGTGTTTACCCCCGCTTCCTGCAGAAGCTGTTTCGTGGTTTCAATACTGCTCAGTCCCTCCGGCACCCGGCACCAGACGTAAAAGCCGCCTTCCGCGTAGATGTCGCGAAAACCGGCTTCGTCGAGGTACGGCAGTAGCGTATCACGTCGATCACCGTACATGGCGCGCATGTTCTCGACGTGTGACTCGTCGCTGTAGGCACCGATTGCTGCGGACTGTAGAATCTGTGCCTGTCCGGAGTGCATATTGGTCTGCACCCGTTTGTAGCGATCGAGAAACGCCGGTTTCCCGGCGACGAAGCCGATGCGATAATTGGTCATGTTGGATCGCTTGGACAGGGAATGAATCACCAGTCCGGTGTCCTTACCGTCCTCCACCTCAAACAGGCTGGTCGGGGCCTCCTCTCCGTAATACATCTCCGAGTACGCTTCGTCGGAACACAGCAAAATATTGTGTTCCTGGCAAAATGCCACGGCCTGCCGGTAGAACGATGCGGGAATAATTTTTGTGGTCGGGTTGTTCGGGCTATTCAACCACATCAGTTTTGCCCGTTCTGCATCGTTCGGATCGATGGCGTCGAGGTCCGGGAGAAAGTCGTTTTCCGGACGGAGGGGCATGAAGATCGGCTCTGCTCCACGCTGTTTGGTTCCGGAGGTGTAGGGGGGGTATCCCGGATCCGGAATCAACACGGCATCATCCCGGTTGACAAATGCCATCGGAAGACAGAACACGGCCTGTTTGGACCCGAGCGTAGCGGTAATTTCAGACGAAGGATCCAGGGAGACGTCGAACCGGCGTTCGAACCAGCTCGCGACCGCCGAACGAAATTCGTCCTGACCGATGTAGCTCGGGTAGCCCTGAGAAGGATCGGAGAGGGCCTTCACCGCCGCTGCCTCCCGGGCTTCGGGAGGGGTGGGATCGGTCGGGTCTCCAACACCGAAGTCAATCATGTATGATTCGCCGTGGGTTTCAATGGCCTCGTCGTACGCTTCGTCCACTTCGGCAAACGCGTAGCCACCAATGCTCTTCAGGTAGTTGCTATCCTGGGTTTCGATCATGGGTTTCACGAATCACTAAAAAACGAGATGTAACGGGAGAGGGCGGAATCGTGCTGAATGGAGCTTCGGTCAAACAAACCGGGAAAAAGCGGGATTATTCGTCGTGAATTGGAAGTTCTTTCTCAAGTTCAAGTGCTTCCAATCCATTTTTCTGCACCTGGCCGACTTCCTCGAATCCGTTCTTTTCGAAAAATTTTCTCGCGTTAAACGGTGCGTGTACCCGGATGGTGTCACGGCCATCGTCGCTGGCGGTTTCTTCGAAGCGATCAAGAATCCGTCCCGCGTAGCCCTTTCGCTCGTATTCCGGGGTGGTAAAAAAGTCCAGGATCTGACCGGTCTTGCGGTCGTAAGCACCGTAACAGGCGTGGGTGTACCGTGTTTCGATCAGGTACACCACGATATGATCCGAGGTCAGCCAGTTTTCAATGTCCTTGTCGGGGGAAGCCACAAGCTGCGAAAAATCCGATTGTTCGTACGCGTCGTCGTACCCGGCCTCGATGGCCTGTCGCCGTACGATGTCAAGAACGGGAATGTCGTCCTCGTCCGCTTCTCGAAGTTTGAAGATCATGTTTGATCGGTCGTGGAATTCATCGTTCGAAGAATGAGACAGGAAAAATACGCAGCTCCGAAGCCGTTGTCGATGTTGACCGGCACCACCGCCGGCGTACAGGAATTCAACATGCCGAGGAGCGGTGTAACCCCCTCGAACGCGGTTCCGTATCCGGTGCTCGTGGGAACACCGATTATAGGTTTCTCCACCAATCCGGCCACCACCGAGGGAAGGGCGCCTTCCATGCCCGCCACCACGATCAGCATGTCGGATGCCTGAATCGGCTCCCGGTCCGGAAGTAATCGGTGCAATCCGGCCACGCCCGCGTCGTACACTGTATGAACGGATGCGCCGAATGATTCACAGGTGACGCGGGCTTCCTCGGCGGCGTGGGCGTCGGAGGTACCCGCGGATATCACGCCGACCGTGCCCGGCAGGTCGGACTCCTCCACCTGAACCGTCACGCAGCGGGCCCGTTCGTGATACGTTGCTTCCGGGGCCAGTTCCTTGAAGATGTCCGATTCTTCCTCCGTGACGCGGGTGGCAAGCAGGTTGGTGTTTGCGTCCAGTAGTTCCTCGGCGATGTCTCGAATTTCGTCCGGGGATTTGCCCTTGCAGAACAGCACCTCGGGAAATCCACAGCGCACCCCTCGATGGTGGTCGATGCGTGAATGTTCGAGGTCCTGAAACGGCAGGGATTTAAACTTCTCAAGAGCCCGTGAAACGGAGACTTCTTCCTGCTGGACCTGCTGCAGCAGCTGCTTCAGGGATTCTTTATCCATTCGGGTTCGTGCTCGTCAGATCGTGGTAGAATCCGGGCGAGGAATTCAAAATTGCAAAAGGTATTACTTTTATAACCGCACCGCGAAAAAACGTCAAGATCTTTTTTCGGTCTTCGGTTGGTTCTCCGGCACGTAAGTCGAAATAAACGGGGGGAGCGGAGTGGGTTTTTCGGGGACCGAACGTGCCGGAAGAACGGCATTTCATCCCGTGCGTTAGGTCGGTACGGCATCCATGTCCAGTTTGCTCGGGGATTGTGATTGAGCCAGGTGGTAGGCCTTGCCGGCAATCATGGCCCCATTGTCCGTGCACAGGGAAATCGGGGGGATAAACACCTCCAGGTCACGAGCGGTGGCGAGTTGATCCAGTTTTTGCCGCAGTCGCCTGTTGGCCGCCACGCCTCCCCCGATGCTGATGCCGCGAACATCGTGTTCCTCAAGCGCCTTTTCCAGTTTGATCAATAACGAATCCACCGCGGCTTCCTGGAAACTGGCGGCAAGGTCAGGGAGGGCCTCGGACGGTGGTTCGTCGTCGTTCCATCGATCACGACAATGATAGAGCACGGCTGTTTTCAGGCCGCTATAGCTGAACCGGTAGTCGTCGGAATCCGACATCGGCCGGGGAAAGTCAATTGCGTCGGGATCCCCGTTTTCGGCCTCCCGCTGAATGGACGGCCCGCCGGGATAGGAAAGACCGAGTGTCGCTGCCACTTTGTCGAACGACTCACCCACGGCGTCGTCAATCGTGGAGCCGATGCGATCGTACTCGTCGTGTCCCTCCATCCGGTACAGGCCCGTGTGCCCGCCCGAAACAACCAGTCCGAGCTGGGGAAATGGAAAATCTTTGATGGAACGATCCTCCTGCGCATGGGCGGCAAACGCACAGGAAAACAGATGCGCCTCGATGTGGTCCACACCCATCATCGGTTTTCCGAGGGAAAGGGACAGGGCTTTCGCGGCCTGCACACCTATCAGCAGGGAACCGATCAGGCCGGGGGTCCGCGTGATGCCCACAAGGTCGACTTCATCAAGCGAACATCCGGCTTCCTCAAGTGCCTCTTCGAGAACCGGCAGAATGGCCTCGACGTGAGCCCGGCAGGCGACCTCCGGAACCACTCCACCGTATTCCTCGTGCAGGTCCGCCTGTGACGCAACGACGTTGGAACGGATTTCACGTCCATCTTCAACGACGGCTACACCGGTTTCGTCACAGGACGTTTCGATCCCGAGGGTGACGTGTGATTCGGTATCGGAAAAATCCATGGAAAAAAGGATTGTCCACCAAAAAAGTAAATTCAGCAATGGGGAGCGGCAAGATGCTTTTCACTTACTTTAGTGCGCGGTACATCGTTTCACGAACCTGTGTTGATTACCGCTCAAGACCATGCGGCCCTTGATGGCAGGAAATTTCCATCAGTCCACTGAATCTTCTATTCATATGATGAAATTATTCTATCAGATCCGTTTCTATTCTTCAGGTTATACCTCTTCCCCTCGCCATGTTTCTCCCGCTCGTTGGAGTCGGCCTGCTTGGAGCGGGGTATTTCAGATCGCCATTTCCGCCGTTGGCTATTGTCCCGTGGTGGCAGCAGCAGGGTTCCGGATTGTTCGTTACCGTTTTTCACAGGTACTGTACAGGCCCCGATTGCTTATTGGGGAACCGATACGTGCCATCGGGATTCTTCACGAACTCCCGGAGCTGTTTATCTCCCCGGGGGTCCTTCCAGATATTTTGTAGCGAGGACCTTTCCTTTTGTCATGGTTTGTACCACGGTCTTGGTTCTGTGTCGTCTCGAGCAGAATCAGTTCCCCCACGAATCCGCTGATCATGAGAACAAAGTACATTTACAGTTATAGGATATGAGTGATGGGGGATATCACCTGTTACGGAGGACCTCGAGGGCTTTCTTTAATTGAGGATCAAGGTGAATGTCCAGTGTGAGTTGCTCTTTTGCGCTGGTCGATGCGGCTTCCTGCCAGGATTCCATCAGTTTTTCGTGTGCTTTTTGTCGTTCTTCCTCTGTTTCCGCGATCTCGACCGGGATGTCGGGTTTCAGTCCATGGGCCCCGTTCGGTTTCTCCGGTTTCGATTCCTCGGTGGTTGGTTTGTTTTTCGGAGAGGACGGTTGGTCTTCTGAGGAGCTGGAGGAGGTGACGCTCCGGTCAAAGGTTTTTCCGGATGGGGTGTAGTAACGGGCGATGGTAAGTTTTAAGGCGTCGCTGGAACCGGGCAGTAAAAAGGGTTGCTGAACGGAGCCTTTTCCGTACGTTCGGGTGCCCACGAGGGTGGCTACGCCGTGATCCTGGAGGGCTCCTGCGAATACCTCAGAGGCGGAAGCGGATTCTTCGTTCACGAGAATGGCCACCGGGCCTCCCGTCCAGAGCGGGTCGGAGGAGGATTGATGTACCCGATCCTCCTGTCCTCGTTGCCGTACGGTAACGATGGTTTTTCCGGGTTTCAGAAAAAGGTCGGCAAGGTTTACGGATGCGTCGAGAATGCCGCCCGGATTAAAACGGAGGTCAATAATCAATCCCCGGATGTCATGTTTCATCAGGGTGGAAAGGGCACTGCGAAACGCTTCGTCCGTGTTCTTGCTAAACTGCCGTACGGTGATATATCCCACCGGTTTGTCTTCCGTCTGGAGAAGGCCCCACTTGGCCACTGTGGGGATGTCCACGACCGATCGAGTTAACGTAATCTCACGTTCCGTTTCTCCCGACCGCACCGTGATGGTCACGTCGGTTCCTTCCGGTCCTTTGATGTGGGAAATGGCTTTCTCGAGCGTCAGGGGTTCGGTGGACATTCCTTCGACCGAAACAATGAAATCACCCGGTTTGATGCCGTGTTTGATGGCCGGACTGCCGCGGAACGGGTGGACGACTTCTATAAAACCGTTCTCCTGATTTTTGCTGACCTTGATCCCGAGTCCGACGTACTTTCCCTCGGTCGATCGGGAAAACGTTTTGTACGTCTCCGGGTCCAGGTAGGAACTGTACTGGTCGAGCTGGTTTTTCGAAATGGACCGGAGCGCTTCCCGGGTGAAAACTTCAGGGTCGTATTTGTTGACGTGGTGGTCCTCGATGTACTGGAGGGCCCGCTCGTATTTGCGGATCGCCTGCTCACGGGGGCTGGTCGCGCCCAGCCACCGGTGGAAGGTTCCCTGCTCGAAGGCCACCCCGAATAGAAAGGCGGCAACGAGAAGGACGATCAGGCGAAGTGTGGATTGTGTGGACCGTCGAGGGGTGTCCATAATGGCCAGAGGCGGAATCGAACCGCCGACACCCGGATTTTCAATCCAGTGCTCTACCCCTGAGCTACCTGGCCTTTTCGAAGATCGATCATGACCGATACGATCAAATAAATCGCGATCGATAAGAATGGTTAAAATTATAGGTTGGTGTATGAAATGGTTCAAGTGTGGACCGGAATTTGTTCGATGAAGGAT
>CAYXQY010000072.1:736-17179 GCA_964466525.1 uncultured Planctomycetia bacterium | reverse complement strand
GTTCACACTCCCGGGCGGGGGACATCACACGGCACCTGTATCAGTTGCTTTCCTCCTATGGACAGGTGGATATCATGCCCGCTCTCGGTACGCATGAACCGATGGGGAAAGAAGCGCTGCAGTCGATGTTCGGGGAGGACCTACCAATTTCCTGTTTCAAGGTACACGACTGGCGGGAGGATGTAACGGAAATCGGGACGATCCCGGCGGGATACGTCGAAGAGGTTTCGGAGGGGAAGGTGTCGTATCCGATTGAGGTGGAGGTCAATGAACGGTTGCTCGACCCGTCGTACGACGAGATTATTTCCGTCGGACAGGTGGTGCCGCACGAGGTGGTTGGAATGGCAAATTACACCAAAAACATCGTTATTGGGTGCGGTGGGAGCCGAATCATCAACAAATCCCATTTCCTGGGGGCCGCCTGGGGAATGGAAAAGCTGATGGGACGCGATTTTTCTCCGGTTCGTCGGGTGCTGGATTACGCCGAGGAACATTTCCTGGACGACCTTCCCATTACGTACACGTTAACGGTGACACAGTTTGTTGAAGACCGGACGTCGTTGCATGGGTTGTTTATCGGTCGAGAGCGGGATACCTTCGAACGAGCCGTCAAACTCAGCCAGGAGAAGAACGTGACCCTGCTGGACGATCCCGTCGAAAAAGCGGTCGTCTTTCTTCATCCGGAGGAGTTTCAGAGTACATGGCTCGGGAACAAAGCCATCTACCGCACACGCATGGCCATGGCTGATGGGGGTGAACTTCTGATCCTTGCGCCGGGTGTCGATCAGTTTGGAGAGGACGACCGGATTGATGAACTGATTCGAGAATATGGGTACAGGGGAACGGAGCAAATACTGAGGGACGTCGACGAAAACGAGGAGTTGCGGAACAATCTCTCCGCGGCCGCTCATCTCATTCACGGTTCGTCGGAGGGGCGGTTCGACGTTACGTACGCGCCGGGGGGACTTTCGCGTGAAGAGGTGGAGGGGGTGGGGTACGACTATGCCGAACTGTCGAACGTGCTCGATCGGTATGATCCGGCTCAACTGGACGATGGATACACGAAGACGCCGGATGGTGAGGAGGTTTTTTTCGTACGTAATCCCGGGGTCGGTCTGTGGGCCGCCGAGGAGAAGTTTAACAGACATGATGCCGGAAGTGCCTGAGGATGTGGGGAGGCCTGAAACGATTTCATCTCCGTTCGATCCGGACGCGGTTGCCGGCTCCTGAGGAGTGGTTGTGAGGAGGGACCCCGTGCGGACAAGTACGGCCAATTGATCCGCTCGTTTTCTTCGGGGATTGTCCGTCCCCGGAAGAGAAAAAGTGAAAGGGTGTCAGAGTGAGGTGAATGTGATGATCCGACGGACGGTGAAGCACTTCTTATTTTTCCTGTATACCCCTCCAGAGGGGACTTCTTTCAAGGGAAACGGAGATTCGAGGGGCTATGGCTGGGTTCTGCTTCTGTTTGTGCTGGGATGGTGTTTTTTCGGGATACGGGATCGAGCGGCGGCACTCGAAGTGAGGATCGAACCTCCGCCGGTTCAGGGAGCGATCCGTTACGCTCGGTGGTCTCCGCTGGATGTGACCGTACGAAAATCGTCGTCACGTCCGAGGTTTTCGGGAACCCTGCGCGTTCGAGGTGCCGGCGGATATCGATCCGACAAAGAGGTCTTCATCGCTTCCGGGAAACGGAGTGATACCATACGAGTTCCCGTCTTCTGTAGCAGCAGTTTGCCGGTTTATCGGGTTACCGTCAGGGGAGAGGACGGAGACGTACGGGCTCGGGCACAGCGGCGGTTCAGGACGGTATTTGGATCGGAGGAAGCGGTGGTCGGTGTCTCCTCAGTGTTTTCGGACCGGTTAATCGATGAACTTCGAGATCGGTTATCGAGCACCACGAACGGGTCGTTTCAGCTAATTTCCGCCCGGACGGAGGACCTTCGTCAAATGGGGCGGTGGCCGGGCGTATTCGACCGGTTGTATCTCCCGGAGTCCGCCGGTCTTTCGGTTCCGGTATTTACCGACCTCGCCGAGGCCGGTCCCGTTCCGTACGGTGCGGACAAGCTGCCCTCCATTCGATTGGTGGACCCCGGGGCGTACGACGTATTCAGCCCCCCGGAAATCTCTGATCGAAGGCGGTCCTGGATCGGGAGGTCGCTCCTTCTTGTCGGGTTCATCTTGCTTGTCGGCGTCCTTTTCTGTTTTCGAAAACCGTCCTCGTCGCTCAACTGGGTGTTGCTTGTAGCGCTACCGTGTTTCCTGAGCGTGTTCATCTTCTTGCGGATGCCGAAACGACCGTCCGTGATCAGTCAGGTGGTTTCCGTGCAGGTCAGTGACGAACGGTACGAAACAAACGTGACCGATCAGTTGATATCGCTGTTTCCTCATGCCCGGACGGATGGCAATGAAGACGAGGAGCGCCGGGAACGTTCGGACGGAGCGGATCAATCGGCAGGACGGACCGTTCGGTATCCGATCTCGGAGGTGCGTCGAACAATACCGTTGTTTTACCGGGAATCAGCGATCTCGTCACGATTTCCCCGCCTTCGGGGCAGTGCAGGAGAGCATGAATTTTTCTGGCCCGACTTTCCCGAGAACGGGTATTTTGTCCTGCAAAGATTTGATCGAAGACCCTATTCGGATGCTGCCGTTTCCGTGAGGGGACCGGTCCAGGAGGAACGGATCACCGTGAAAAACACGAGCGGTCACCGGATCCGGAACGCCTGGATACGGGTTGAAGGACGTTTTTATCCCCTGGGCCGGATTCCTTCCGGAGCCAGCCGCACGGTGAACCTGGAGAATCCATCTGTGGAGGTTCGCTCCCGGGAACAGTTCCGCTCGGTTTTAGATGTGAACCGGATGAGGGGAGGTCAGACGATGAACCGTTGGATGGAGTACATTCTAAATCAGTACGGACGGGATCGACCTGTCGTCATGGGAAAAAAGACAGGGGAGGTGGACGGGGATCGGGACCTGCCGGATCGGCACGACCGCACGATCTATTCGGAGCTTTTGTTGCATCGTTTCCAGCTCCGGAACGGGAAACAATCAGAATAAGGGAAACATGGCGGAGGTCATCGGTAATCCGCGGTGTCCACGCCGAGCTTTTCAATGGCAATTTTTGCCGCATGGGATTCCGCTTCCTGCTTGGACGTTCCCCGTCCCGGTCCGTATTCCTCGCCTCGTACCTGTACCGTGGCCTCGAACTGTTTGTCATGGTCGGGACCGACTTCGGAAACGATCTGATAGTGAGGAATTTTGTTCCATTTCTTCTGCGTATATTGCTGGAGCATGGATTTAAAATCCAGTGTGTGACTGCTTCTGACGATTTCTGAAATGTTTGATTCCAGGTGATTGAGGATAAACGATCGTACGACCTGCATACCCCCGTCCAGGTAAATGGCGGCGATCAGTGCTTCGACCATGTCGGCAATGATGGAGTCCGGGATCTGTTCCTGTTGTTTGAGCCCCCGTGAAACCCGGCAGAAATGTTCCAGTCCGAGCTCCGTTGCGGTCCGGTACAGACTGGAGGCGCTTACAACGACCGATCGAATCTCCGAGAGCCGACCTTCCGGGAGCTCCGGGAACGTGCGAAACAGGTACTCGGAAATGACCGTCTCAAGTATGGAGTCCCCCAGGAATTCCAGGCGCTCGTTGTGTTCCAGCCCATGATTGGACAGGGACGAGTGGGTGAGTGCGCGTTTCAGGTATGTTTCATCCTCGAATTCATGGCCGAGTCGATCCTGGATTTCGTCCAGCTCGGATTGGTCAAAAGATGGGGGATGATCTGACATAGGAATCGTGTCGCAATCGAAAAGATAGAAGAAATACTGTCCTGTCAGGTGCGGATTTTAATTTATCGCGGTTTCGAAAGAAATGAAAATATAAAGAAAACCGTTTTGCACCTGACAGGAATTCCCTATCCAATCAGTGGAGGAAAGATATTAATGGGTTCAATCAAGTCTATAAAAAATAAACTGGAGGCCATTTCGGGGAACGTTCAGATCAGATATTACATTTCGTAGGTCCCCCCGGAATGGGGGAGGCGCTGAAATTCGTACGAATCATCGGTCCTTCCTTGTATGAGGAATTCCTGCGCTTGAAGGTTGAACGGTTGATCTTCGTTGATACCGTTCAGGGCTTCAAATAAAATTCAGACACTGTATTTCTCCTGTATCGCATGGGCGTTAGTGTATGATTTTCGCATGTTTTGCAGTCAATCCACGGTACATTCTACGAGCCGGGGTTAGCAGATAGGTTCGGAATCCATATTTATCACATCACTATATTGATCAGGGACGGACGTTATGTCGAGTTCCAAAGTTGAGAAGTTGCCGGACGATCTTGTCATAGAAAATAACTCGAAAATCATTTTTCTCGTGGTTGATGGGCTGGGGGACATTCAACCTTCGGAGGGTGAGGCAACCCCGCTTGAGGCGGCGAACACCCCGGTCATGGACGAACTTGCCGCACGGAATACCACGGGTCAGGTGGAAACCATCCGTCCGGGGGTTATTCCGGGCTCCCCATCGGGACACCTGGCGGTGTTTGGATACGATCCGATTGAGAATCAGATCGGACGTGGGATTGTATCCGCTCTTGGCATTAACTTTGAGCTTACGGAGCAGGACGTTGCTGCACGGGTAAATTTCTGTTCCGTCGACGATGACGGGCGGGTCACGGACCGCCGCGCCGGTCGCATATCGACGGAGGAAAACAGGCGTCTATGTCGGAAAATTCATGAGGGCGTGGAGCTTGATGGTAACGTGGAACTTTTCTTTGAGACCGTAAGTGAACACCGCGCGTTACTCGTCCTGCGCGGGCCGAATCTCGGTGGGGATCTGAGTGACACGGACCCGCAGGAGGTGGGGCAGGAGCCCGCTCCCATACAGGGGTTCGATGCATCCTCTGAAACGACGGCTGATTACGTTCGTTCGTTTCTGGAACAGGTACGTGAGGTGCTGTCGGACGAGGAAAATGCCAACATGGTACTGACGAGAGGGTACGATTCCTACGAACCGATGCCGTCCGTGACGGACCGGTATGGATTGTCCGCGAAGGGCATCGCACAATATCCAATGTATCTGGGATTTGCCAGACTGGTTGGGATGGATACCGAGGAGCGGATCCCGGAGACACGAGGGGAGGAGTTCGAGATGGTCCGGAATGACTGGGAAAACTATGAATTCTTCTACGTACACGTGAAGAAGACGGATAGCTATGCGGAGGACGGGGACTTCGGAAAAAAGAAAGACGTCATCGAGGACGTGGATGATCAACTGCCGGAGTTACTGGAACTCGACCCGGACGTACTGGTCATCACCGCCGACCACAGCACGCCCGTTCCCCTGAAATCTCATTCCTGGCATCCGGTTCCCACGTTGCTGGCATCCGAAAACGTCCGTTCGGACGAGACGGAGCGGTTCGGGGAGTCGGAAGCGCTGTCCGGTGGATTGACCCGATACAGCACCTCCGATCTGGTCTCTCTGGCGCTGGCACATGCTGGTCGTTTACGTAAGTTTGGTCCCTGATTATGACAGAAGTCATTCGCGGATGGGATGGACTCCCTTCCTTTCAGGAGCGGGGGTCGTATGTTACCTGGGGGGTGTTCGACGGCGTGCATCGGGGACATCAGCAGATCGTACGGACGCTTGTGAAGGAAGCCGGACGGGCCGGGGTTCCTTCCGTCGTTCTGACGTTTGATCCCTCTCCGGACGAAGTGTTACGGAACCGTTCCCCCGAGCTGATCTGTTCCGTTTCGTCCCGTGAGCGACACCTCAGTGAATTGGGTCCGGATTACGTGGGGGTCGTTCCGTTCACGTCTTTGTTTTCGAGCTATTCGCCGGAGGAATTTTATACGTCCTTCCTGTGTGAACGGCTGCATATTCGGGGTATTGTCCTGGGGGAGGGGGCCCGGTTTGGAAACGAACGACAGGGGGACATTGAGCAGCTTCGGACGCTTTCCGAACCGGACTCGGTCTCCGTTCATACCTGTTCCCACCTCGAGGTGAATGGAGAGCGCGTGAGCAGCACGCGGGTTCGTGAAGCCATTCGTGCCGGGGCACTGGAAAAAGCGGAAGCGCTTCTGGGGCGACGGGTTTCCGTATCAGGAACGGTCGTGCGGGGGCAGGGGCGCGGTCGAGACATCGGATATCCCACGGCCAACCTGGACCTTGACCATGACGTTTATCCCCCGAGGGGTATTTACGGGGGAAGCGTTACGCAGGACGAGCATACGTATCCCGCCGTCGCGAGCATCGGGGTGCGACCCACGTTCCAGGGCGAGTCGCGGGAAGTGGTGGAGGTTCATCTGCTGGACTTCGAAGGGGACCTGTACGACGAGCGAATTACGTTTTGTTTTCACTGTTTTCTGCGTGAGGAAGAACAGTACGAGGAGGTGGATGAGCTCGTTGAACAAATTGAACGGGACATACAGAATTTTCGAGAACATCCATCCTTTCCGGACTCGTAATGCATTCATTTGTCCCTCACCCGGGAAACATATATAATGCGTAAAAATTCATATCTTCCAGCTACGTAAGCAGTATTTTAAATGCAAGACCAGATCACGAGCAAAGGTATTGAGATTGAAAGCAGTCCAGAGCGCCTGAAGAAGGTCCGGAAGTTTATTGCCGGTGCCTGCAGGGATGCGAACCTATCGGAAGAGGTTACAGAACACGTGGTGCAGGCGTCGGATGAAGCCGTCACGAATATTGTAAATCATGCTCGGTCGAGTGACGATCATGGGAAGGTGGAAGTAAATATTGACATTACCCCCGTGCGACTTCGTATTATTATTCGTGACCATACCAACGGCTCCTCGTTGGATTTCTGTGGTGAGCAGGGGGCTCCAGTTGAGGAGGAAGGGCGTCATAAACTCGGCATCTTTCTTATTCAACAGATTATGGATGAGATAAAGTACACATTTAAAAAAGGTTTCCAGAACGATCTTGAAATGATCCGATTTCTCCAGAAGTAAAGATTTGTTGACGTCTGACGATTACACTATTAACGGACAGGCAACAGTCCCTTTTTTATTAATCTATCCTTTTAGAATGAACCACAGGAACATACCAATATGACCCAAGCAATGATTTTTATCGACGGAAGCTGGTTGTATTCTCATACGCCGAAACTCGAAGAGATAGACGGGGATTCGAATTTCCGGATTGACTTTGGAAAGTTACCGAACGTGCTGGCAGACACGCTCGAGCAGCGAGCGAATTTCGCCGAACTCGATCTCGTCCGAACCTTCTTTTTCAGCAGTTACGCGACCAACTACGACGCTTCGGACGAGGAGGCCGTTCAGAAGCGGCTGAATTTTTTCTCGATGCTCCGCGACAAATATCACTATGACGTCAAGGTGTATCCGGTCGATTTCCGGGGTCGACCGTTGCGAAAAGAAGATCGTGATCCGGACGACTGGTTTGAGCCGCAGGAAAAATGCGTGGATATTTCGTTCACGTCCACTCTGCTCTACAACGCCGCCATGCCGGATGCCTTTGACGTGGCCATTTGCCTGCTGGGGGAGCGCGACTTTAAACCGGTGCTAAAACACGTGCGACAGCTCGGCAAGCGCGTGGCCCTGGCGAGCATCAAGGATGGGTGTGACTCCGAAATTGCGGAGGGGCCGGACGAGGAGACGATTCGTGATTTTGACATGATCTGGCTCGAGGACCTTCTTTCGGATATCAAGCTGGTTTACGAAGAGCACAAACTGGTGTGTGAATCGCCCATGCATGAAGGGGATCGGGAGGTCTGGACAACGTATCATCCCCGGAACGGGGAAAGCTTTTACTGTGATGAATGTCGGGCAAAATACAAGCGAAAAAAGGAAAACAAGTACTCCGACGATAACCGGTCCGGTCAGGAAACTTCCTCTACGGAGCCCTCACGTCAGTCAGTGGCCACCTCGCAGGAGGTGTCCGATCGGACGGAACAGCTGGGAAACGTTGAGGCCGGCGACGCGGGTCAGGAAACGGCCACGTCGAAACAGCAGGGCACGGATGATACGACGAACGGCAATCAGGTACGGGAGCTGACCGGATTCGTGAAGAAGAAATTTTCCGACCGGGGATACGGATTCATCAAGGCGGAAGACGGGCAGGACTACTTCTTCCACCTGAGCGACCTGATGTTTGACATGACCTTTGACGACGTAAGGGAAGGGAAGGACGTTGAATTCATGGTGAAGAAGGAGGCGTCCCCGGAAGAGGCGGGAGCCGCTACGAATGTGCGCCTGAACCGGATGTGATCCGAGGTTGTTCGGGTTTGTGCCCGTCGAAAGTGGGGGTGCGTACTCGGCGTCCGATTTTTTGGAGCGTATCAGGGCATTTCGAGGAGGCCATGCCGTAGTGCATTGTCGATGGAAATAACTCCGGTATCCCTCAGAACCCGGACGTTTTCTTCGGATTTTGAGTCTCAGCGGGCGTCTCTACTGTGTCGTTCGGTCCACCGAAACCCGCTATGATGGGGAGCTTGCGGCGGGACTCCTTGAAGAAGAACCCGCCGGGAATTCACTGAAAGCAAGCCCCTTTTCAGATGGACATTCGTTTCATGAACTCCCTGTCGGTTTCCATTTCCTTCCTCCGGAGTATTCCGACGCACACACCGGGATCAAACGGGTCTCAAGAGATGATGCTGGGCAGGGAAATCGGGTAGAGCATGGAGGTGGGGCGAACTTAGAACTTAGTACCCGGCCTCTTTGTATTGGCATCTCGATCAGTTACGCCGGTCGCGTGTGACGTCCATGATAAACTGAAGGGGAAAACCGGCGTACGATCCGAACCGTTTTCGAAGAGCCAGGAGGACAGGCTTATCACGCAACTCGTGAGTGCCGGGTTTTTTCGTCCCGCATCTTCCGGTTCGCAAAAGATACAAACAGGGAGCTTTTCGGGGTTTAAAATGCTTCCGACCCCCAGAAATCGGCTGATTCCCCGAGCATTTCCTCGATTCGAAGCAGGCGGTTGTACTTGGCTGTTCGCTCGCTTCGGGCGGCGCTTCCGGTTTTAATCTGACTCGTGTTCAGCCCCACGGCCAGGTCGGCGATCGTGGTATCTTCGGTCTCCCCTGATCGATGAGACAGGATGTTGGAATAGGCGGCGCTCTGAGCCATCTGCACGGCGTCGGTTGTTTCCGACAGGGTCCCGATCTGATTCGGTTTTACCAGGACACTGTTGGCGAGGTTCTCTTTGATGCCCTGCTTGATGATGCGGGGATTGGTGACGAACAGGTCGTCGCCGACGAGTTGAATCCGTTTTCCGAGTGTTTCGGTCAACTGTTTCCACCCCTTTGCGTCGTTCTGATCGAGTCCGTCTTCGATGGACACAATGGGAAACTCGCCGACCCAGCTTTCGTACAGTTCGATTAAATCCGCTGCGCTGCACCGGCCACCGCCCGTTTCCGTGAGGTCGTACACGCCGTCCTCGTAAAATTCGGACGCGGCTACATCCAGCGCCAGGCTTACGTCGTCCCCGGGCGTATATCCGGTGTTCTGGATGGCCCCGACAAGCAGGTTCAGTGCGCTGTAGTGATCATCGAGTTCCGGAGCAAATCCGCCTTCGTCCCCCAGGGACGTGCTTCTGCCCCGGTCGTCCAGCATCTGTTTGAGGGTGTGGTAAATTTCAACGCCGGCTCGCAGGGCGTCCGAGAAATCCGAAAACCCGTGTGGGACGATCATGAATTCCTGGATCGCCAGGTTGTTGGACGCGTGTTCACCCCCGTTCAGTATGTTCATGAGCGGAACCGGAAGGCGTCCTCCGGTCGTGCCTCCGACGTATCGGAAAAGGGGAAGCTGGAGAAAATCGGCAGCTGCCCGCGCACAGGCAAGGGAGGCACCCAGGATTGCGTTAGCTCCGAGGTTGGATTTGTCGTCCGTGCCGTCCAGTTCGAGCAGGGTGTCGTCCACCTGTTGCTGGTCGATTGCCAGCATGCCCACCAGTGCTTCCGCGATCTGGTTGTTGACGTTTTCGACCGCTGTTTGCACCCCGTTTCCGTGGTATACGTCCTTGTCGTGGTCCCGGAGTTCGATGGCTTCCCGCTCTCCGGTGGACGCTCCGGAGGGTACGGAACAACGGCCATACGTGCCGTCTTCGAGTAAAACGTCGACCTCGACCGTCGGGTTTCCGCGGGAGTCAATAATCTGCCGACCCCAGACACCGGTAATTTCACTCATGATTGGATCTCCCTGAAAGTAAGTGAATATTTCAGCTTGGACGAAAAACATAGGAGACTGCTGAACAACCCTCGAACGGTGAGCAAAACGAATTGTTCGCAGGAGCGTGGATGCAATGACAACCCTCCTGCGTTCAACCCGTATCGTCTCAAAAGGTACATCAGAATCGGGCCGTCAGTACAACCTGATCTTCGCGGCAATGAATTTGCCGGCATTTCCTGCGAAATTACGCCGCATTGCCGTACAGGTTGTGAACGTACTCTCAACGCGGGGGTTTTTCAGCAGTCTCCCGGGAAATAAACGTTCGGAATGCAGGTAAACGTTCGTACATCCTTGATCATTGAGGAAAAGGATAGTAATATTTTAGATAGATTCATTGCCGATTAAAAACATGTTCAACCGGATATCATGCCTGATCCGGGAGGAATTCTTCATCACCCGAAGATTCTATCTTCGCCTGGAAACAGCGTACACACGAATGCTGGATGCCTGTGGATTCCGGAACCACCGGTATCCGGCCGGCTACTTTCATATACGCTTGAATCTGGACGGGGATTTATTGTCAGTATGACGTTCCGTTCATCATCCGTCAGGGGGGGGAGATACGGGCCGGCCGCGGCTGATTCTTTTTTTATTACAGGGATTTCGGAAGAAATGTGTGGTATTATCGCGTACACGGGTTCCGAACCGGCGATAGATCTCCTACTTTCAGGAATGGACCGTCTTGCGTACCGGGGGTATGATTCGAACGGCATTGTCACCCAGAACGGGTCCTCGTTTATGTGTGAAAAACAGCCGGGTCCCCTGTCCGATCTTCTTGATCGGATCGACCGGGATAAATTTATCGGAACCTGTGGCATCGGTCACACCCGCTGGGCCACGCACGGACCGCCCACGCAGGTAAATGCGCATCCTCACTTCTCCTGCGACGACCGAATTACGGTGGTCCACAACGGGATCATCGAAAATTTTCAGGAACTCAAGCGCGGATTGGTTGAACGGGGCCATATCTTTCGTTCCGAGACGGATACGGAAGTTATTCCACACCTTCTTGAGGAGGCATACGATCAGAAGAACGATCCGCTTGCGGCGATTCAGGCCGTGACCCGGCAGGTGAAAGGGTCGTACGCGCTGGCCGTGATGTTTCAGGATCGTCCGGGCGAGGTGTACGGTGCCTGTCATAAGAGCCCGCTGTTAATCGGAACGGGAGAAAACGGGCAGTACCTTGCCTCGGACATTCCGGCCCTGCTGCATTTTACCCGGGAGGTAATCTACCTGCAGGACGGGGAGTTCGCCCGAATCACCGCCACGGATATCGACGTTTTTTCGGCAAACGGCGAGAAGCAGACGCGGGGGACCGAAACGATTGACTGGAGCGTTGAAGCGGCGGAAAAGGAGGGGTATGAGTATTTCATGCTCAAGGAAATTTTTGAACAGCCGGATGCGCTTCGGAACACACTGGCCGGGCGGGTCAACGAAGAGAAAGGACGGCTTGAGCTGGAGTGTCCGGAGTTAACCCCCGAGCGTCTGTCCGGGATCGATCGCATACAGGTGGTGGCGTGTGGAACATCGTATCACGCGGGATTGATTGCGAAGTTTTACTTTGAGGAACTCTCCGGCCTGCCTGCGGAGGTACGGCTGGCGTCCGAATTTCGTTACGCACCGGGGTTGCTGGATAACCGAACGATGTTCGTCGGCATTTCGCAGTCCGGGGAGACAGCCGATACCCTCGCCGCTCATGAGATTGCCCGGGAGAAGGGGGCCTTCACACTTTCCGTCTGCAACGTGATCGGATCGACGCTCGCCCGAAAATCGGACGACGTGATTTATGCACGGGCGGGACCGGAAATCGGGGTGGCCGCCACGAAAACATATACGGCGCAGATTGTAACGCTTCTTCTGCTTTCCCTCTACATGGGACAGGAACGGAGGAAGGTGCCCGGGCGTTCAGTTTCCATGGAGGGGACGAAAGACCGTCTTATACAGGAGCTTCAGGAACTCCCGGAGACAATTGAGCACGTGCTGGAGGTGAATGACAGGGTGAAGACCATTGCTCAGGCGTATCACGATACATATAATTTCATGTTTATCGGGCGGTGTCTGAACTACCCGACGGCTCTGGAGGGGGCACTGAAACTCAAGGAGATCAGTTACATACATGCCGAAGGGTACGCGGGAGGTGAGATGAAGCACGGTCCGCTCGCCCTCGTCGAAGACACGTTTCCAACCGTTGCTCTGGCCCCGAACGACCGCGTTTACAACAAAATGGTGTCTAACGTTCAGGAAATTCAAGCACGTGACGGGGAACTGATCGGTCTGGTGGAAGAGGGCGAACGGCAGATTTCCGATTTGAGCCGGCATACGATCGAACTACCTTCCTGTGCAGAGCATTTATCTCCCGTGCTATACACGGTTCCGCTTCAGTTGCTTGCCTATCACGTCGGAGCAATACTGGGCCGTAACATCGATCAACCCCGGAACCTTGCGAAAAGTGTGACGGTGGAGTAACGTTTAAGCGTTTTCAGGTGGCGAGTATGGGGTGCACAATTTTTCCGTACAACGTGGTGATTACAAAGCGGCTGGGATGTTTGGTGATCGTATGTATGCTCGTCATGCCAGGGTTCCATCCGGCCGGCTCGGACGAACCGGAATCCTCGGAGGCCCCTTCGAAAAACACCTCCACCACGCCGGTTCAGGAACGTGTGGAACAGTTGCTGGACACCATCAAGTCGGAAGATAAGGAAGAGTCCCTCCGGGCGGAGCAGGAGCTTTTATCCATGGGCCAAAAAGCGTTACCGGCCATTAAGCGACGGCTGAAATCATCGGAAAGCGGGGTGTATTACCGGTTGCTCCAGCAGATTCAATCCCTTTATTCCGTCCTGCCGGGCAAGATGGGTCTGCCGGGTTCTCCGGAGCGATCCCCGGAGCAGTTTTCACTGGGTCAGAACGTTCAATCCCTCCGTCAATCGCTACGCAACATGGATCCGCCGGAGAACGAAGCACTTCTATTGAAACGGTTCAGGGAGGCCGTGGACAAATATAAATCCGGACAGCATCGGGAGGCGCTCACGCTTTCTCAGGCCATACTGATCATCGCCCCGGACGTTTCCTTTGCCTCGAAGCTCAAGCGGTTCATGCGGAAATGCAAGCAACATCTGTTTAACACCTCCACGCTGAAAGCTACACTGTCAACCGATAGCACGCAGTATGCGTGGGACGAAACCATCGAAGTGACCTGTCGGATTAAAAACGTGACCGATAAACCGGTGACGGTTGATTTTGAATCTCGCGATCCCCCGGCTCCCGGAATCGATTCCTCGTCCGATCAGGAGAATTCGAGCGATGACGGGGGACGTGAGGGAAACGGTACAGGTGAGGGCAAAGGGAAGGGCCGGTCGGAGAGAACCAGCAACCCGAAGAAACAGGATGTTGCATCCTCCTCCCGTGAGGCCGGGGCCGGCCGCCACATCGTTCTGGAGTACAGGCAAACGAAGATCGGTCTACGCGGCAATCAGGTTACCGAGAATGGGTATCAGGAGGTGTCCGTTCCCGGCAAGGTTCAAATTCCCCCGGGGGCATCCTGGGAACGAACGGTGACGTTTGATTCATCGTCCTTCGAACACGCGTACGTACTTCGTCGGATTACGCTTCGCGGACGTGTGGCGCCTTCATTGATTCGTGTGGGGGACGATCAGTTTTTCCGGTGGCTGATTTTTCGGCCGGCGAGTTTTGAGCTGTTTCCGAGGGGCATTCGTGAGGCCCAGCCCGTGACAACTGAAAAGATCAAACGCCATCTCCGGGCCGGTCATTTTCGAGACGTGTTCTTTTTGACTTTGCTTCGACCGGAGACAGAACCGGAAACCCTTACGAAATTATTTCTTCGCGTACTGCCGTTCTTGAAGCGACAGAACGCTCGAACTATTATGTTTCTCCTGCAGGAGCTCACAGGAGAGGGATTCTACTACAACCGGGAGGAATGGCTCAACTGGGGACGGGAGACCTACGACATTTCCGTACAACCTCCCGAGGAGAACGACGATAACAATCCAGTTCCAAATTTTGACAGGTAGATTAAGGCAATGCAAGATGCACACCAGCAATACGAACAACTCACGCGTGATATCGTGGACGTCTTTACGGAAGAGGATCTGAAGGACAAGCTTACGGATTCCGTGTCCGGGGATCGGCCGCTTCGAATCAAGCTCGGCGTCGACCCGACAGCGACGGATCTGCACCTGGGGCACTACGTGGTCTTTCGGAAGTTGGCTCAGTTTCAGGAACTCGGCCACCGGGTCATACTTATCATCGGGGACTTTACCGCTCGAATCGGGGATCCATCCGACAAGGAGGATACCCGTCCGACGCTTTCGGCGGAGGAGGTGGAGGAGAACGCCCGGGATTACCTTGATCAGGTCGAACACGTGCTCGATATGGACCGGGTGGAGGTCCGTTACAACAGTGACTGGCTGGAACCGCTGGGGCTGGGGGACGTGCTTGAACTGACCTCCCACCTGACGGTTGCCCGGTTCATGGAGCACGAAAAGTTTCGCAAGCGATTTGAAAGCAACCGATCGATCAGCCTGCACGAATTCATGTATCCGATCATGCAGGCGTACGATTCGGTGGCAGTTGAGGCGGATATCGAACTTGGAGGCACGGATCAGACGTTTAACCTGCTGGTCGCCCGGGACATGATGAAACAGGAGGGCCTGACCCCGCAGGTGGCGATGACCGTCCCGCTTCTCGTCGGACTGGATGGAACCCGGAAGATGTCCAAGTCCCTCGGCAACGACATCGGGATTCAGGAAGAGCCGTTTGAAATGTACTCGCAGCTCATGTCCATTCCGGATGATCTTATGGAACAGTACTTTCAGTTCCTGACTGACGTTCGGGAGGAGGATTACCGGAAATTAATGGAATACGAGGACAACCCGATGGAAGTGAAGAAAAAACTGGCCGGCAAAGTGGTCGAAGACGTTCATAACAGTACGGAGGTCGCCTACGAAGCACGTGAGAAGTGGATCAAAGTCTTCTCCGAACGGGAAACCCCGGACGACCTGCGTGACGTGAACGTCAGCGAACTGATCGAGAACGAAAATGGGGATGCAACCCTCCTGGACCTCGTCCGGTACTGCGGATTCGGGGAATCCAACAATGAAGTTCGGCGGCTGATCAATCAGGGAGCGGTGCGTATCAACGACGAGAAAAGGAAAAACCCCGGGGAACGGGTGGAGGTGGAAGAAGGTGACGTGCTACGGGTCGGCAAGAAGCGACGGATGGTCCGATTGACGCTTGAGGACTGATTTCCGTACGCCTCCCGTCCGGTAAGAGGGCGTGTTCAAAGTTCCTGTTTCAGGGTGGAGGTGAACTCGGACAGTGCGTCTTCGGTGCGATCGGTTTTCGGTCCGCCGGCCTGTGCAAAGTCATCACGGCCCCCTCCGCCCCCGCCAACTTCCTGCGCGGGAATACGAATGAACTCATCCGCGGTAATTCCTTTTTTCTGTACGGTCTCGGAGACCCGGAGTGCAAACGTGACGCTTTCCCCGTCCCGTGTCGCCAGGAGGACCACGTCCAGGTTACGGTTGTTCACAAGGTCGTCCACAAGGGCACGCAGGTTGTCCGGGTGCGCCTGTTCCACCTCTTCCACCAGCACTTTCCGCTGTTTGACCGTTTCCTGGCTATCCTCCAGGTCCGATAGGAGGTTGCCGGTGGTGGATTGACGCGCTTCCTTGAGTTCCTTCTGCATGTTGGAGATTTCCTCCTGCATTTTCTGGACCCTGTCGGTCAGTTCCTCCGGTGGGGCGGATAGGAGCTGGCTGAGTTCCATGACGCGCTCGCGGCTACGGATAAACTGTTCGATCGCGCTGTGTCCGCAGACCGCTTCAATTCGACGGGTACCGGACGACACGGAGGATTCCGATAGAATCTTGAACATCGACGCGTCACGGGATCGGTTCAGGTGGGTACCCCCGCAGAGCTCCAGGCTGAAATCGCCGATGCGGACCGTTCGGACGACGTCGCCGTATTTCTCGCCGAAGAACATCAGCGCCCCACGGTCCCGAGCTTCCTCGATGGTGGTGTGCTCGGACTCGACCGGGTGGTCCTCCATGATGCGGTGATTGGCGCGCTCCTCAATCCGTCGAAGTTCCTCTTCCGACAGCGATTCCGGGTGACTGAAATCAAACCGAAGATGATCCGGCGCCACCAGCGATCCGGCCTGCTGCACGTGTTCGCCGAGCTCCTCGCGCAGGAGCGCGTTAAGAATGTGC
>CAYXQY010000072.1:0-726 GCA_964466525.1 uncultured Planctomycetia bacterium | reverse complement strand
GACACATGATCCGGTCGCGTCGTTCCTTGTCAACCTGCAGTGACACGGTGTTTCCCTGTTGCAGCCGCCCGTCTGTTACCGTTCCGAAATGCACGTAAATTCCATCCTGTTCCTGCGTGTCGCTGACGGAGAAGCGTCCCCGATCCGTACGAATCTGACCGGCATCACCCACCTGACCTCCGCCTTCCGCGTAAAACGGGGTATCCGCTGTAACGATTGCCGCTTCGTCCCCCTTGGAAGTTTCGTCCACGGGTTCCTCGTTCCGGATCAGACAGATCATCTCCGATTCAGCGGTGCAGGAGTGATAGCCGACGAAATTCGTCTTCGGTATCGGTTCCCCTTCAGAGGTGGATATTGATCCTTTGACCGTGGCATGACCAGAAAACACGTCCCCACTCAGTTCCGTTTCGGCACGAGCCCGTTCCCGCTGTTTTTCCATGGCGGTTTCGAATCCCTCTTCGTCCAGCCGGTACCCCGATTCGTTCAGGATCTCCCGGGTGCGGGAAACCGGGAACCCGTAGGTGTCGTACAGGAGAAACGCGTCGGAACCGGGGAGCGTATCTTCGTCGTTTTCCTCCAGCTCGTCCATCATCTGATGCAGCAGGGCGTCGCCGCGTTCAATCGTCTCCAGGTAACTCTCCTCCTCGGTCCGAATCAGGTTTCGGGCATTCTCCGCCGCTTCTTGGATGGTGGGGTAGGTCGATTTCATCTGATCCACGACGGGAT
>CAYXQY010000071.1:0-17196 GCA_964466525.1 uncultured Planctomycetia bacterium | reverse complement strand
CGCGTGATCAACGTGGGGATGAACGTCGAACCGAAACGAAACATGAGCCGCGTGCTGTCCGCAATACGAACGGAGGTGCTGCCGAACCTCCGGGACACCTATCCCGGCCTGACCTGGACCTTTCAGGGGAGCCAGTCGGAGATGAGGGAATCCGCATCCGTACTCTGGGGGGGGTTCGCTCTCGCGATGCTGGTGATTTTCGCCCTGCTGGCCGTGGCGTTTGACAGTTACGTTCAGCCGCTGATCGTGATGTGTGCCATTCCGTTCGGGATCGTCGGGGCGGTGCTCGGTCACATTCTCCTCGGGTTCAACCTGTCCCTGATCAGCCTGATGGGGGTGATTGCGCTGTCCGGGGTGGTCGTCAATGATTCGTTGATCATGGTGGACTACGCAAATCGATTGGCCACCGAAGACACCCCGCTCGAAGCGATCCGGGAAGCCGGCGTGCGACGGTTTCGCCCGATTCTGTTGACCACCCTGACGACCTTCGGCGGGCTGACGCCGATCATTCTTGAGACGTCCCGCCAGGCGACCTACCTGATTCCGATGGCCATTTCCCTCGGTTTCGGCATCCTTTTTGCCACCTCCATCATCCTGGTTATCGTCCCCTGCCTGTACATGGTCAGCGACGACGTTGTCGGCATGTCCTGATTTTGACCGTTCGGGCGACCCTCTCCGACGGGATCAGCAGGAAGTCCGGTGCTTGTGTTTTATCGATGATTTGTCTGGACCCGTTTCACTCGAAATCCCTACATTTATTGTTCCCGTCAATTTTTTTCGTAAGCCCGCTCTTTTCGCAGGCCTCCCCCTCCAATTTACGGAACGGGATCATTCTTTTCGGACGTTGAAAAAGAGATCAAAAATTCCTGCGTTTTTACACGTCCCCCGGCAGTCAGGGGCGTTTAAAACTTCTCTGCTACTTCTATAAAATATTTGCTGTTCAATTTCTCGATTCAAACGTTTCCACTTCCGGCAGTGCACGGCACGCCGGGCATGTGCCGGGAGTGGGCCGCCTACCTTTTCTTTCGTTGGACAGTTCTCAATTCCATTTCATCGAGGTGCGTCCAATGCATCAGCGATCCATCTTCTATCTGCTCGGTTTCTCCGTGATCCTGTCTCCCCTCGTACAGATTCCGATTGGAGCACAGGAAAATGACTCGAACCGAATTGATGAGCTTGAGGAACAGGTTGAATCGCTTCAGAGCGAATTGCAGGAGTTGAAGAAAAAGGAAGAAACAGCAGACGATACGGACGAAGGAAGCGGTCCCCTTGGTGACGCGCTTTCCTTCGAGTCGAAGGACGGGGTCTTCACCGGAAAGATCGGGGGGCGTTTGATGATCGACTACGTGTTTACCGACCTTGACGACAGTCTGCAAACGCCCGTGGAAAATCAGTCCGGTTCGGACGCAACCGACTCGGCCGCTGATTTCCGCCGTGCCCGCCTTTTCGCGGCCGGTTCCTACGGTGAGGTTGGATACAAATTGCAGGTGGACTTCGAGGATGGTACTTCGTCCGACATTAAAGATGCCTACCTGGATTTTCCATCGATCATTCCGGGCGGGTACTCCATCAAAGTCGGTCGGTTTTACGAGCCGTGGGGTCTGGAAGGACAGACTTCCTCCAAATACATCACGTTCATGGAATTTGCGCTTCCGGTCTCGACGTTTTACGCCTTCCGGACGAACGGCATCGGGGCGTGGGGCACTGCTCTGGACGAGCGTATACACTGGGGGACCTCCTTCACGCGGAGCGTCACGGACAGCTCCGGCAACAGTCAGGGTGAAGGAGAGTACGCCGGTTCCGCCCGCCTGACCGGTCTTCCGTACGTGGACGACGAGGCCAACCGGCTATTCCACACGGGCGTCTCCCTTACGTCACGGAGCGTGGATAATCAGGTCAATTTCGATGGCGGCCCGGAGCTCACGGAAATTGCATCGTTCGCCGACACCGGTTCGTTCACCGCCGATCGGCAGAACGTCGGGAACGTGGAAGCGGTTCTGATGCTGGATTCCTTCTCGCTACAGGGGGAATACGTCCAGAACTGGGTCGATTCGGATACACAGAATGATCCTACGTTCAACGGATACTACGCATACGCGACCTACTACCTGACCGGAGAGCACCGGAACTACAACAAAAAAACCGGGAAGTTTGGGCGTCCGAACGTGAAGCGGCCGGTGTTCGAAAGCGGCTATGGCGCATGGGAACTGATCGGACGGTACTCCACCCTTGACCTGGACGACGAAGGGCTGAATGGAGGTGACGTATCAAACATTACACTGGGTACAAACTGGTGGCTGAACAGCCACATGAAAATTGCACTGAATTACGTTCACTCCGACGTCGACGGCGGCGTGAACGGCGCGAACGGCGACGCCAACATGGTCGGCACTCGCTTTCAGATCGACTTCTAACGATCGTCGACGAACCGTCGAGTCCCGTCAGGAGGCCCGTGTACAGGGAGAGATCAGGAGGGTTTTCGGTTGTTCGAAATCGTTTTCCTGATGTCTGAACTGGGTTTGCCAGCCGGGGGGCCGTCGCTCCATTTATCCTACCCTCCGGAGGCGCCGGTGGCCGGTCGAACGGCGGGTCTCTCTGTGTCGGTACGGGCCTGAAACGAATTTATCACTCACGTGTCGATTAACGTCCATTCGGGACGGTACCGTAAGACTCGCGCTCTTCAATGGTCCGTCATCACGGCAGAGGTACCGAACATTCCTCGGCCGGAAGACAGACGTTAATCCGAAAGGTCCCGTAGGGACCGAATTGTCTTAGAGAAAAGAGGTACACAAAAAAATGAGCTCCAGCGGAGCGGAATGGTCTTTTTTTCGATTCGCCAGCCCGACCTCAATTTCTCCGTTTCAGCCGGGAAAGAAAAGGTGGATCCCACGACCCTCACGCTCGTCTAATATGCTGGCCGGCAGAGATGCCGGTGCTCCATTTATTCTTCTTTCCGAAGGCGCAGGGTCGGGTGCGAAGGTGAGGTTAATCCCGGTGTAACGCAAGTTTTCTCACGGGGGTTCACGGGTGGGATTTCGAGGAGGTGTCGGCCGTTTCAGGGACGATGCCGCTCCGCTGGAGCTCTGGTTCTCCCGGGAATCGGTCCTGCTCTAAGACAATTGGGCTCCGCTGGAGCCCTTGCACAGGGTCGTGTTCGGCGCGACGGTGGCCGGTCGTGCGGCGGGGCCGGGTCTGTCGGTATGGGCCTGATTTGTATTGACCACCCGAATGTCAATACATCGTCCGTTCGCCCCATCCGTTCTCTTCCGAACGCCCGTTCGAAATGAAGGAGGAACATAATTTGATCCGGTGGAACTCCTTCCGTTTATTGTAATTGGTCAAAAATTCGGGGGAAGGAAGCATAATTTATCTGAATACGACTGCATGGATGCGCTCGTATCGAATACGCTCCGGATTTAAGACAGGTCTTTTAAACCGAGCCCCAACGTGAAGAGGGGGCAGACAAAATGACTGATTTCCGTCCTACGGTCTGGCCCCTCTGTGACCTTCGGGGCTCTGTTCTTTTCCTCACCTGGACACGATGCTCTCAAAATGGTCGGCGTGTGATAGAAACGAAAGCACACTGGTGATTTCCATGTCACCCCGTAGAATTCGAAGGTTTCAAGAGAATTTCCCATGGACAGGGATGCTTTCATTCCCGGTGTACCACGGATTCTTGACCAGGCACCGTTTATTTTCACGATCTGCCCGTTTTTTTCCGTTTGTTCTCAGATTCTTTAGCGGTCAATAGCTCGGGAGACGAATCAAACGTTCTTCGTCCGGGAGGGAAAGGTGAATCGTAAGGCCCCGGCGGGGCCGAATCGTCTTAGAAAAAAGGTGGAATCAAAATGATGAGCTCCAGCGGAGCGTCATGGGTTGTTCCACGCTCGATTTATCAGCGCGGGTGTTATTCCAGTGGATCAGCCCGGGACAAAGATTTGTTTTAGCTGGCAAAATGCGGTGTTCGCTGTAATATCGTTTGCCTCGTCTAAACTTTGTTCAGCGCAAAGTGTCTTGATTAACGGACATGTTTCTGTTTACAATCTTTATTCGTTTACTCATCTTTCAGTGATTTCAGGAGGTCGACATGTTCGGCCACGACATCAAGTACCTGAGCTCGAGTCCCCCTGTCCGTTCGCTCGTCGCACTTCTGCTTTTCTCCCTCCTTTCCTTCTCACTCCTCCTCCAGTGCAAGCGCACATCCTCCGACTCGGACGCTTCCGAGGCCACCGCCGAATCCACCGAAAGCGGTTCGGACACCAGTTCCACTGACTTCCAGCGAGCCGAAGGGTTCGAAGAAGGTCCACAGAACATCCGGGACCAGCGGACCTTCCTCCTCACCAATACCTACACCATCGGTCCGGTCAAAAAGGACGTCAATCAGCTTCGTGCATGGCTTGAGGTCCCGCTCGAGACAAAGCACCAGATCGTCCACGAGATCACCGTTGACGCGGGCGACCTCTCGTACGACATCACGGAGGACGACCTGCTCGGCAACCGTTTCCTGTATATTGAGATCGACGATCCGCAGGAAACCACCTACAAAGTGGTCGTTAAAAGTCGTGTCACCCGAAAATCCATTGACGGCCCGTACCGGGAAGAAATGACGTCCGCGCAGCGGAACTTTTACCTGCAGGAAGCCCCGGACGTGCCCGTGGGGGAAGAAATGAAATCACTGGCTCACAAAAAAGGAGCCACCGACACCAGTCGTCAATCCGTGCGGAAGATTTACGACTTCGTCGTGAATAATTCCACGTATTACAAGGCCAATCCCTCGAAATTTACGTCCTCCAGCGAAGGGGACATAGGAGCGGAGTACTGTCTGTACCAGAAACAGGGCGGGTGCACCGACTTTCACGCCCTGCACATGTCCATGGGCCGTTCCGTCAACATCCCCACCCGGTTCCTGATCGGTGCGTACTTACCCCCTGAATTCGAGGGGAAAGATAAGGACGTCGCCTATCATTGCTGGGCGGAGACCCACCTCCAGGATGAGGGATGGCTCGTCATTGACGCTGCGTACGCGGACCTCTGGCCGGACCTCCACGACTTCTATTTCGGCCGGCTGGACGCGCGCCGAGTGCTGTTCTCCCGCGGTCGAGGCATTTCACTGAAACCGGAGGCGAACCAACCGGTCGAGTACTTTATCCTCGGTCACGTGGAAGCCGACGGCGAAATCTACAAGAACTGGGACCGTAAATTGACGTTTAACGAAGTGAAGTAACGCCCAAAGCGCGGTGCAGGATCGGATCGACAAACCCGTCACCGGCATGGATCGGGGAACGTGTGTGGTTTTCCGACGGTCCCCACCGTCCGGTGACGGCGACTATTTCAGCCGTTCTGAATCATGATCACGAATTTTTTCATTTTGCGTATCTTCAGCGTGCCGTCGTCCAACCAGTTCCCCGAACGGGAGGCCACATTTATATCCTCCTTATTAATACGGAAGAACACGGGTCGCTCCGGTGTATTCGCAAACTCATAAATCAGTCGGAGCCCGCGAGCTTCCTCCAGGGGGGTCACGGTTAAGCGGACCGGTCTGCCGTCAAGGGAAAACAGAAGAACCGGCGCGTCTCCGTCGATCTCGTACCCGTTGAACTCGACGTCGGGGACGTTTTCCGGGTCCCCGAACCGAATCGGCTGTTCGTCCGTAAATCCCACGTTAAACCGTTCACCAACAACGTTCACCGTACCGCCCCCGCGACCCTGGCCGTCTCCCCGGAGAGGCCCCACGTTCAAAAAACCCCCGGTCCAGGCGTATCGGACAACCCCATGAACCGTGTCGAACACGTAATGCGGACCACCCTCCGGCAGGCCGACAGCGATTGAACGCGTGGGAACGTCCGGAAGGAGTGCCCGAACCACAAGTGCCTCGTTCTCCGGGGACAGCAGGTGATCAAGCGAGTCACCAAGATTCGAATCTGATAGTACGTAGCGGGTTCCGCCGGGTCCGACCATGGCCTGTGCAAGGGCGTAGTCCGCCGGTTTCTGGAAATATTCCACCCGGTAGTCGTGGGTTCCCTTTTCCAGTTCCGCCGTCTTCATGGCAAGCGTTGCACCGTGCAGGCCGTCGTGGTCGAGCACGGTTTTGCCGTTGATGAGAAGCCTTGACCCGTCGTCCGACCGCTGGAAAATTCGATACGCTCCGGTCTCGGGCACGTGAATGGTCCCTTCGAACACCATTGCAAAGTTCTCGTCCCGATTACGGGGCTCCAGCGTCAGCTTATTTCCCGGGACGGTCCCGGCTTTCTTCGCTTCAAGTTCGTTGAAGTCGGGCAACCTGTCCCATTTTCCTTCGTAGTATCGGTAGGATAGGTTAGAAAGGGACACCTTCCCTATCTGTTCCTCCTTCGTTTCGGACCCGTCCGATGCTTCCGACGTGTCTTCTCCGGCGGAGGAATCGGAATCCGATGCACCCGATCCTTCCACGTGCATCATGCCGTTCATGGACATGGCGTGGCCGGGCATGGTACAGACATACGGATGATCCCCGGGCTTCTCCGGTGCCGTGAAAGTGATCGTTTCCTTCTCACCGGGCCTCAGCAGGGAGGTGGCAAACAGGACGTCCTCCGTGTCGGGAACGTAATCGTTCTGAATCGGGTTCTGCATGCTCCACGCCTTCTGAGCAAGTTCAATTGCGAAATCCTCATCACCCGGTGCAAGAATCAGCAGGTTGTGCTGCAGGGTCCCGTCGGAGTTGTCGAACACCAGCTTGATGCGACCTCCGGCCGGTACGGAAAACTCCTCGACGTCGTACTTCATCTGGCCGGGTTTGACCCCGACCTCAATAACTCTATCAAACTTCTCCTGCGCCTGGGCCACCGGTGCAGAAATGAATGGAATCAGGAAAATTGTTGCCATCAGGAAGACGGCCAGCAACAGGACCCGTGTTCGACCTGACAATGGTTTCGTGCAATGTAGATTCATCATTTTCTCCACCCGTTAAGCGACAATATCAGATAAGCGACGTTATACGTGACGTTTCGGAGTTGAGTGATTCAAAATGAAGAATTGTACCTGACGATAGAAAAAACATCAATTTAACGAACGTTTCGGTCCGTTGTCCCGTTCCACTCGGACATGTAAAAAAATAACCGGCAAGGAATCCAACGCCCCTGAAACACATGTCCCCCGGAAGAAGACCGGTTTCCACGTAAATTCCGGGAAATCCGGTCCGTGTTTTCCATTTCAAGGCAGGTGATATCGGCTCTGCGGGAGAACCGGCCCCGGTCAAACATCCATCAGGAATTGGTACGGGTTCGAAGCTGTTCCCGTACTTTCCTTCGACCCCCAATACCTTTATTTCTATTCTTTGCTTGTTTAACATTTTACCGTGTTACGTTCGTTCTATGGCGAACATCCTGATCCAAGCAAAAATGCACATCGTTGATTGCGATGCTTCCGTTCACGATCAAAAAATGACCGAAGTTGGTGTCAGGATGTCCAGCATAAGAAGTCGCCGGAAGTGATGTCGGCGCACCTGATAAAAAAATTGCCGGAAGAGTGCAGGCCTCCCGTGATAGATGAATGAGTCATGCCCGTATTTTTTACTCGGGTTTTCCTGTCATATTTTATTTCTGCCGCCCGGTTTCGATCATTTCCACCTTGATCGGGACGATGCCGGCATGTCCTCCGGATTTTGACAGGCGATCCGAACCTGTCACCAGCACTCATCGATGCCTCAGCCCACGTATACGGAACCGGAAAGTTCATGTTTTTGTCGTTTGCAAAAGTTGTATCCATTCTCCTGCTCTGTATTTCCTTCTTCCTGTCGATGATCCGGGTCGTTCTCGGTCCTTCGACGTCGGATCGCGTGGTGGGCATGGACCTGATTTCGATGGTCATGATTGGTTTTATATCGGTGTACTGCATTGAAATCGAACAGGAGATTTACCTGAACGCAACCATTGTGCTCGCGCTGGTTTCCTTTCTGAGTCTGATTGCGATTGCACGGTACATCGAGCGACCGCGTCAGCATTCGCTCGACGATCCGGGAGGGAACGACACGTGACCGAGGTCATCGTCGGCATTCTATTGTTGACGGGTTCCCTGTTCATGACCCTTGCGTCGTTCGGACTTCTTCGCATGCCCGACCTGCTGCTCCGGATGCACGCGGCAACCAAGGCAGGAACGATCGGTGCAGGGTTTTTATTACTTGCCACCGCGATCCATTTCGGCACGCTGCCCGTCATCACCACCTGTCTGGCTGCAATTTTCTTTCTCATTGCAACGGCACCCGTCGCCACGCACCTGATCGCCCGTGCGGGGTACTTTGAAGAGATCGATCTCTGGGACGACACGGCCACGGACGAGGTGACCCAGGTATACGAGGAACCGCACATGGCACCGGACCCCAGTCTCATGGATGAGCCGGACGAGGATCACGCCAGCACCCCGGGGTCCTCCTCATGATTTATCTGTTCGCCGTCCTGTTTGGTATCGCATTGCTCGCTCCGTACCTTCACCGGCTTTTCCGGCCCTGGACGGGATGGGTACTGTCCGCGGTACCCGCCGGTGCATTCGTATACTGCTTGACGTTTATCGATCCGGTACTTACTGAGGGGCAACCTCAGGTGATGAAATATGGATGGTTCCCGGCCATGGACGTCAACCTCACCTTTCTGGTGGATGGGTTGAGCCTATTTTTCGCCCTGCTGATTACGGGCGTGGGCACGCTCATTGTGCTGTATGGCAGCGGCTATCTGAAGGGGGACCCGGACATCGGTCGGTTTTATCTTATGCTCCTCCTGTTCATGGGGTCCATGCTTGGACTGGTACTGGCAAGCAACCTTGTCGTTTTGTTCGTCTTCTGGGAGGGCACGAGTTTTACCTCGTATTTCCTGATCGGATACAATCACGAGGAGAAAAAAGCTCGTAGAAATGCACTGCAGGCGTTGCTGATCACCGGGATCGGCGGGCTAGCGATGTTCGCGGGCTTCCTGCTGATCCGTCTCAGCGGCGTCGGCGGGGGCACCTTTGAACTGATCGCACTGCTCGAGGTGGGAGCCGCCCTCCGCGCACACCGGCTATATGTGCCGATCATGATCCTCGTGGCCGCCGGAGCCGTAACGAAGTCGGCCCAGTTTCCATTTCACGTCTGGTTACCCAACGCCATGGTCGCGCCCACCCCCGTCAGCGCGTACCTGCATTCGGCGACGATGGTGAAAGCGGGCGTGTATCTGCTCGCCCGTCTGCTCCCGATCCTCGGTGGCACGGCGCTGTGGACCGGACTGATCGTACCGTTTGGTGCAACCACGATGCTGATTACCGCATGGCTTGCCATCTGCTACACCGACCTGAAGCAGATTCTGGCGTACTCCACGCTGATGATTCTCGGGTTGCTGGTGATGCTGATCGGAATTGGGGGAGAATACGCGGTGAAAGCGACGGTGATCATGATTCTAGCACACGCCCTGTACAAGGGAACGTTGTTTATGGTGGCCGGCGCGGTGGATCACGAGGCCGGAACCCGGGATATCACACAGCTGAACGGTCTTCTTCGAGTTATGCCGATCACCGGTACCTGTGCCTGTGTCGCAGCGCTTTCAATGGCGGGCATCGTTCCACTGATCGGGTTTATCGGAAAGGAAGTATTTCTTGAAGCGACACTACACGCCGATTCGTTCCCGGTTCTGTTCACAGGCCTCGGCGTTGTCTCGAGTATCGGGGTGATTGTCTCCGCCGGACTGGTCTCAGTTTACCCGTTTCTCGGCGGCGACACGCGGGCCCCGGAACATCCGCACGAAGCACCGGTCGAGATGTGGCTGGGACCGGTCGTGCTGGCCGGAATGAGCCTGCTGTTCGGGGTCTGGTCCTCGCTGATTGACACCTCGCTCCTCTCCGCGGCGGGCACGTCGATGATGGGGACCTCCACGGAATACCACCTTGCCCTGTACCACGGCCTGAACACCCCCTTGCTCCTGAGCGGTGTTTCCCTTGCTGCCGCGCTTGTGGTGTATGCGTACTGGGACGTCCTGCGCAAACACCCTGTCCCGTCCGGATACCGGGCTGCGTTCGGATGGGCGCCGGACCGTGCGTACGATTACATCATCAAAGGATTAAAGGGCACGGCATACATTCAAACACGAATCCTGCAGAGCGGACTTCTCCGGAATTATTTGCTGATCATCTTCTCCACGTTTTTCCTGCTCGTCGGGGCGTCGCTCCTGCTGAACACGTCGATCCTGGAACAAATCCGCACGCTCCGCGTCGAACATCTCCGGCAGATGGTAAGGAGCGTCTTCTTCTACGAGTGGATGATCGTGCTCCTCATGATCGGCGGGGCGTTTGCAGCCGTTTGGGCACGCACGAAGCTCGCGGCGGTCATTTCGCTCGGAATTGCCGGATTCAGCGTGGCCCTTCTGTACATGTTTTACAGCGCGCCGGACCTCGCCATCACACAGATCCTCGTGGAAACGCTGACCGTGGTCCTGATTGCGCTGGTGATGGCATACCTCCCGGAGACCCCCGAGGACCGGGCATTCACCGGGCGACGAACACTGGATATGGTTGTCGCAGGAGGAAGCGGGCTGGTCGTAACCGTTCTTCTGATGCTGGTGTTAACCGGGACGTTCGACCCGGAATTAAAGGAGTTTTTCGCCGAAAAAAGCTACCTTGAAGGACATGGACGAAACATTGTGAACGTGATTCTTGTGGACTTCCGTGCACTTGACACGCTGGGTGAAATCACGGTACTTGGAACAGCCGCCATCGGCGTCTACGCGCTGATTAACATGCGGCCGGAGGACGAATCCACAGATAAACAGGAGGAGAAGGGTTCATGAATCGATCCATCATACTATCAACCGCCACTCGACTTCTGTTCGGACTCTTATTTATGTTCTCCATATTTTTACTCTTTCGGGGTCACCACCGGCCGGGAGGGGGCTTCATCGGAGGGCTCGTTGCGGCCAGCGCGTTTATTCTTCTCGGCATGTCCTTTCCCATGAAAACGACGCGCGAGATCCTGCGGGTCGACCCGCTCATGCTGGTGGGAACCGGCCTGTTTCTGGCCGCCATCAGCGGTCTCCCCGCACTGAGGAAGGGAAAATCATTCCTGACCGGTGTATGGATTGAACCGGAACTGTTCGGTGTAACGCTGCACCTGGGCACGCCACTCCTGTTCGACATGGGTGTGTTTCTCCTCGTACTCGGATTTACGCTCGTCGTCGTCTTTTCGTTCGAGGAGCGGCGATGATCGAATATCTAATTGCAATCGGTGCCGGCGTGCTGTTCTCGTGTGGACTCTATATGATGCTCCGGGCGAACCTTGTGCGGATCCTGATCGGGGTGATTTTACTCAGTAACAGCGTAAACCTGATGGTCCTGACTATGGGACGACTTGAACGGGGTGCTCCTCCGCTGATACCGGAGACCGCCCGTACCCTCGACACGCTGGCCAACCCGTTGCCCCAGGCCCTCATTCTGACGGCCATCGTAATTGGATTCGGTTTGCTGGCCTTCTCCCTCGTGCTGGCGGTCCGGGCGTATCATCATTTCGGCACGCTTAACACCAAGCACATGCGGTCGGCGGAACCCCCATATCCGGACGAGGTACCCGAAATAGACCGGGCGGAGGTGCGTGATGAGTAACGTACTGATCCTCCCCCTGCTTCTGGCTGTTCTCACCGCCGCCGTCTCGATTATCTTCCGAACATGGCGGCACGCCCAGCGCACCGTCAGCGTGCTGAGTACGGGTTTACAGACCGTCGTCGCCGTATGGATTTTATCGCTCGTGCATACAGAAGGAATTCAGGTGCTTCAGCTCGGGAGCTGGAAGGCCCCGTTCGGAATTACGTTCGTGGCCGATTACCTCAGCGCAATTATGGTTCTGATTACCGGCTTCATGGGATTCGCCATCTCCATCTACTCCCTGGCGGACGTGTCGGAAAACCGTGAACAGTTTGGTTATCATCCGCTGTACCACATTCTCCTTATGGGCGTGTACGGGGCGTTCCTGACCGGTGACCTGTTTAACCTTTACGTATGGTTCGAGGTGCTGCTGACATCCTCGTTCGTTCTACTCTCCCTGGGAAACGAAAAACTGCAGATTGAAGGGACCGTGAAGTACACAGTGATCAACCTGGCTTCATCCCTGTTTTTGCTGACCGGCGTGGCAATGATCTTTGGGCTGACCGGAACCCTTAATATGGCGGACCTGTCGATCAAACTTCCGCGGGTTGAATCCACCGGGCTGGTGACCACGGCATCGATGCTTTTCCTGATTTCATTCGGGGTCAAAGCCGCCGTGTTTCCCCTGTTCTTCTGGTTGCCGGCCTCCTACCACACCCCACCCGTCGCCGTATCAGCGATTTTTGCCAGTCTACTCACGAAGGTGGGGGTTTACATCATGATCCGTACCTTTACCCTTCTGTTTACCGGAAACGTCGGGTACACGCATACCCTGATTCTCTGGTGCGCCGGCATTACCATGGTCACGGGGGTGCTCGGGGCCCTTTACCAGAATGAACTGCGGAAGCTGCTGTCCTTTCACATCATCAGCCAGATTGGCTACATGATCATGGGACTGGCGTTTCACACGACGCTGGGGCTTCTCGGCGCCATCTTTTACGTTGCGCACAACATTATTGTCAAGACCAACCTCTTCCTCGTCAGCGGCGTGGCCGAATCAATTGGTGGAAGCACCAGCCTGGACGAGCTCGGTGGCCTGTACAGGCACCATCCCTGGCTCGGGGTCTTTTTCCTGATTTCCGCTTTTTCCCTCGCCGGCTTTCCACCGCTTTCCGGGTTCTGGGGCAAATTTTTACTGGTTTACGCCGGACTCGACGTGGGCACAACTTCCGCCGTCATCGTTTCCTGTGTTGCCCTTTTCGTCGGTATGCTCACCCTTTTCTCGATGACCAAGATCTGGAAAAAAGCATTCTGGTCGCCGGCACCGGAGCCGGAACGAAACGTATCGGACCTCCGGCAGCACCTGACCGGCCGGCAGCTGGTTTACCTGGTGACACCGATGGTGCTTCTAAGCATTCTGACCGTAGTGATCGGTTTGTATCCCGAGCCTTTTTTCCGTTTTTCCGGGCACGCGGCGAATCAGCTGATCAATCCGGAGGGTTATCAGAAAGCGGTACTGGAAAACCCGTAATTGAAACCTGTCGGACGTTGATCAAGGAAGTAAAATGAGCGCACATCCATTTTGTCGAAAACGTTCACCGTTCAGAACGAACTCGTTCAATCCCCCTACGTATAAGCCATGAATATTCTTCTTATCAACATATTGCTTTCAATACTCTGGGCGGCGGTTATCGGATCCTTTTCCCTGCAGACCCTCGGCACAGGTTTTGCCATCGGATACGCTGTACTGACCCTTTCGGAACCGCTCTGGCCCGGTACGTCATACGCCAAGAAATTCTGGCTGTCCGTCGGGCTCGTCCTGTATTTTACCGCGGAACTCATACAGTCGGGGATTCGAGTGGGTATCGAAGTAATTCGTCCGGAATTCCAGATGAAACCCGGTATCGTGTACATCCCACTGGACCTTGACACGGAACTCGGCATCACCATCCTCGCCAACCTCATTACGCTAACCCCCGGGACCATCTCCCTGTTCGTAACCGACGAGAACGAACAGCTGTGCATTCATACCATGTACACAGGGGACTCACCCGACGAGGTGCGCCGATCGATCAAGGAGGGATTTGAAGCATGGGTGATTTCGGTTTTTGAGTCATAAATCGTTAATCGGACATGAAATCACACACCTATTTGTTCCGAATCAAAGGTTTCTATTTTATTTGCCGGCAGGGATGCCGTCGCTTGTAAGTTCGTCACAAATAGGGGAGTAATTACCCGGACGTCGCGCTCTTCGATCCCGTTTCTGCTCCCGGGCCGTCAGTGATCCGTCACGAACCGTCCAGAATTTACGTCGGCTGGACAACTGCATATCGAATGAGGTATAATTCATTACGTACCGAGGGGTTCAGAGGCCGTTGCTCCCGTCGCCGAGTCCGCGTTTTACGCCGGTCGCGGCCACTCGGGAGAGGAAAGTCCGGACTCCACAGGGCAGGGTGGTTCCTAACGGGAACCGGCCGCGTCCATGTACGCGGTTCGGGAAAGTGCCACAGAGAACAGACCGCCCGGTTTTTGAAGCACAGGACCTGATCCGGTCCTGTGTCGTCGGGCAAGGGTGAAACGGTGAAGTAAGAGCTCACCGCCCGGCTTCTTTCCGCCGGCTTTCGTCGGGGGAGACAGGGGTCGGGGCACGGCAAACCCCACCCGGAGAAAGGCCAAATATCGCCTGAGCATCCGGTAGCCCGCCGGAGCCTCACCATCCGGTGAGCCTCAGGTCGGGTTGGCCGCTCGAGGCCGCTCGTAAGCGCGGTCCCAGATTAATAACGGCCCCAACGCTCCATTCTGGAGCCCGCCGTTTTCGCGGCGGCGATTTCTTGGAGTACGGAGCGGGGGAACAGAATCCGGCTTACGCTCGTCCCCTCGGAAACCCTTGTTCTATACCTGCAACCGTCCCCGGAAAAGAAGAAGTGTTTACCCCGTATCCAAAACCTCCTTCCCCGATGCCTTTCGGAATCCGTCCCTCTGACGCGGTTAAGTGTCTCACCCCATGAGCCCCTCGATCCGCGTCGTGCTCGCGGGTGGTGGGACGGGTGGCCACCTGATACCCGGTATTGCTCTATCCGATACACTCCGCCAGCGAGAGTCGGTGGACAGGCTTTTTTTCCTCCACACGGATCGGTCGATTGACGAGCGGCTGCTGTCCGATTCCCGCATTTCACACGACAGTTTTTCACCGCCACGCTGGCGAGGGTTCGGCGCCGGCCTCGTTTCGTTTACACCGGACCTCCTGAATTCCGTCCGAAAGCATGTCCGGTTCTTTCAAAGTTTTCGACCGGACGTAGTTATTGGACTTGGTGGATACGGGTGTTTGCCGGCCGGTCTTGCCGCATCTCTTGTCGGTCTGCCGCTTGTGCTGATGGATCAGAACGTGCTGCCCGGACGCGCCGTGCGCTCCCTCCAGCCGTTTGCCGAACTTATCGTCACACAGTGGCAGGCGTCGAGGAATCACCTTCAGCACGGGAACATTCGTGTGCTGGGAAATCCTGTTCGTCCGTCCCTTAAAAAATACACGGACACGTCCGAAGTTGCCCGGAAATTTGACCTTGATCCGAAACGTCGCATCCTCCTAATAATGGGTGGAAGTCAGGGGGCGAAGGGGTTGAACAAGTGGGTTTTGAACCACCTTGATCTACTTGAGAAGCATAGGGACGAAGTTGCGCTCCTTCATATCGCCGGACCGAAGCACCGCGATCACGTGGCCTCCGTCTATGACCGTGCGGACCTACAGCACCGGGTCATTGGATTTACGGATCGGATGGCCCGTGTCTATGCGGCGTCCGACCTGGTCCTCTGCCGTGCCGGGGGAACCTCCCTTGCCGAACTAATCCATCTCAGGAAACCGTCCGTGCTCGTGCCCTACCCGAAATCCATGGAAAACCATCAACTTCTGAACGCACGCGCCACAGCTTCCACAGGTGGAAGTATTCTTGTCCGGCAGAGGGACTTTTCCAGGGGAACGTTTCAGGAACACGTCTTGCACCTGCTCCTTGACGAGAAACGATGCCGGGAGATGTCCTCCCAACTCGACAGCCTGCGAAAACCGAAAGCATCACAGAATATCGCATCCGCCCTGCTCTCACTGGCCGACGAACCGACCTGAATCCATTCTGACAACCGGCCTCTTTTTCGCAGTAAAAATTTCCTCTGTGTCGTTTCTCGACCGGAACGACAGATGATCATTTCCCGGTCCTGCGTTCACCTCACAATATTTGAATGAATTAAACTTTTCCGGTTATAATTTAGGCTGAAAATTACAACATACTTTATTAATCGTGCCCAGTACGGATTGAACGTGGCTCTTTTCCGGTCCCCTGATTCGTTGCGTTCTTCCCCCGTACGACGCAGATCGTCATCCCCGGAATTTTGCTTGTTTGGAGGCAAACACAGATGACCGAACAGGAAAAACACGAAGGCCTTGAAGGAGTCGTTGTCGCAAACTCATCCCTGACGAAGATATTTGGTGACGAAGGACGGCTTGTGTACCGCGGGATTTCGATCGAGGACCTCGCGGAGCATTCCACGTTTGAAGAAGTGACGAAATTCCTATGGGACGGCGAACTGCCGACACGGAAGGAGCTTCAGGAATTCCGCGACGACTTAGCATCGCGGCGTCGGCTTCCGGACGACGTCCGGGACGTCATCGAACTCGCTCCGGACGAAGCTCGACCGATGGACGTACTTCGCTCCGGTGTTTCGATGCTGGGCACGACGAGGGCCGGAACACAGGACGTGAACACGGACGAAGCGCGCAGGGAAATTGCCCTGGACCTGGTTGCCGTTATTCCCACCATCGTGGCCACGTTTGACCGGTTGCGGCGAAACAAGGATCCGGTTCGTCCCCGGCAGGACCTGAACCACGCCGAAAACTTTTTATTTATGCTTAACGGAGAAGAACCGGATCAGGAAGAAGCACGTGCCATGGACGTGGCCCTTGTCCTGCACGCGGATCACGGGTTCAACGCCAGCACGTTTTCCGCCCGCGTGACCGGCGCAACCCTCGCCGATTTCTACGCAGCCATCACCTCCGCGATCGGCACGCTTAGTGGCCCTTTGCACGGCGGTGCAAACGAACAGGTGCTTAACATGCTTCAGGAGATCGAATCACCGAAGCGTACCGACGAATACCTCGATAAGAAGTTTGAAAACTCCGAGCGCATCATGGGTTTCGGCCACCGGGTTTACAAAGAATACGATCCACGAGCACGCGTTTTGAAAGAATGGTCCCGCCGTCTGAACGAGCGAAATAACGACCTTTCGTTCTACAGGATACAGGAACAAATTGAGGAGCGAATGATCAACGAGGTGGGGATTGATCCGAACGTGGATTTTTATTCGGCAACCGTCTACAACGCCATGGGCATCAAGGGGGATCTTTTCACAACGATTTTCGCGTGTTCCCGAATTGCCGGATGGACGGCAAACCTGTTTGAACAGATGGCCGAAAACCGCCTGATCCGTCCGCTCTGTAATTACACCGGTCCGGAATCGGCCGAATACGTTCCCATCGAAGAACGTTCCTGATATTCAGGCCGACCCGGGACGTTTTCACCCCTTATTCTTTACAGTCCGTGTAAAAATTTTTCTAATCCGATCAACATTTTTTTGGAG
>CAYXQY010000070.1:0-17288 GCA_964466525.1 uncultured Planctomycetia bacterium | reverse complement strand
GGAACTAAGAGGCTGCTGAACGGAAACAGTTTGAACGAACGGCGCATCGTGCACCACATTTCGACCGAGCGGACTTTATTCAGGAACCCACCCGGCATACCTAAGCAGGTGAACCTGCCGGTCGGGATACGCCTTCCTTTCAACCCAGATGTTGTGAATCAGGTATTGAGCGGAGGGTTCATTGTGCGGAGACTTGCCGGCAAACTGGTCTCTCCCATAAGATACCGATCGATGTTTCGGGCGGCATCCCGTCCCTCGCCGATCGCCCAGACCACGAGCGACTGACCGCGGTTGGCGTCACCGGCCGCGAACACACCTTCTTTCGCGGTCATCATGTGTTCGTCCACTTTAAACGTCCCGTCGTTCTCCAGTTCCAGGTCCGTATCCTCAAACGGATCGGATTCCGGTCCGGTAAACCCGATCGCAATCAGGACCAGGTCCGCGGGAATTTCCACGTTTTTATCGAGTACGTCCTTCTTGTCAATCCGCCGCCCCTCCTCGTCGTAATCCCACTCGACCCGTTCCGCACCGAGCTGATCCACATGGCCGTCGCCATTTTTATCCAGGAACGCTTTCGTGACCAGCGAGAAGGCTTCCTCGCCTCCCTCCTTCTGCGCGTAGGTCTTGCGATATACCTGTGGCATTTCGGGCCATGGTCGTTCGTCCATGGATAATTCACTTTCCTCAGGCGGTTTCTCGTTGATACTGATCTGGACCACCTGTTCGGCCCCCTGCCTGTGAGCGGTTGCCACGCAATCCGCTCCGGTATCTCCCCCGCCCAGCACGACCACATTTTTATCCCGGGCCAGAATACGATCCCTCGTCAAGCTCTTGCCGGCCTGTCTTCGGTTCTCCTGAATCAAATACGGCATGGCAAAATGAATTCCGTCCAGCTCCCGTCCCTCGATTTCGAGGTCCCGGTGTTGCTGGGCACCAATCGCCAGAAGAACCGCATCGTGATCGTCGTACAGACGGTCCAGGGAACAATCCTGTCCCACCTCCACGCCCGTCTGAAAGGAAACGCCCTCATCCCGAATCTGGTTCACCCGCCGTTTCACTCCTTTTTTTGCGTACTTGAAGTCCGGAATCCCATAAACCATCAGCCCCCCGATCCGATCATCTCGCTCGTACACGGTCACGTAGTGTCCGGCGCGGTTCAGTTGCTGGGCGGCGGCGAGTCCGGCGGGCCCGCTTCCAACCACCCCCACGCTCTTGCCCGTGCGATCGTCCGGAGGCGTCGGCTGAATCCAGCCTTCCTCCCAGCCCTTGTCGACAATGGCCCGCTCGATGCTTTTAATCGTTACCGGGTCGTCGTTGTACGCAAGCACACAGGCTTCTTCGCAGGGGGCCGGACAGGTGTAGCCGGTAAATTCCGGAAAATTGTTCGTGGCATGCAACCGCTTGAGGGCTCGTTTCCAGTCTCCTCGATGGACCAGGTCATTCCAGTCGGGAATCACATTCCCGATTGGGCATCCGCTCATGCAGGTGGCAACGCCACAGTCCATACAACGCTCCCCCTGATCCTTCAGCTTCTGCTCGTCCCACTCGGGAGACCAGATCTCTTCGTAGTCCTGTTTTCGCTCATCGGGTTGACGTTTTCCAATGTCATCCCGACCGTGTTTCAGATATCCATCCGGATGAAATTCACTCATCGTCTCATGAATTCAAACAGCATCGATTCTTCACTCCGTGTTCCAGAAAAACGCCGATACTCAGGGGGTCGGGCGTCTCATTCTTACCCCACAAGCGCACTGGACTCTTCGGCCCCCGGGGGAGGTTCGAGTAGCACGTCGTCATCCTGCTCCTCCACCACCTGTGCGTACGCCTGAGGAAGGATCTTGACAAAATTCTCCTGATAATCGTCCCAGTTTTCGAGTATTTCCTTCGCCCGATGACTCCCGGTGTACACGTAATGGTTTTCCACCATCGTCCGGACAAGCTCAATGTCCCGCTCCTCTTCAAATGGCTTTATATTCACCATCCCGGTGTTAACACGGTCTTTGAAGGAACCGTCCACGTCGAGCACATACGCCTCACCGCCGCTCATCCCGGCGACCAAATTCTTACCGGTCTCGCCGAGAATGACCGCCACCCCTCCCGTCATGTACTCACATCCGTGGTCGCCAACCCCTTCCACGACGGTTTTTACCCCGGAATTTCGCACGGCAAACCGCTCCCCGGCAATTCCGTTAAAATAAGCTTCGCCGTCGGTAGCACCGTACAGGGCGACGTTTCCGATCAGAATATTTTCGTCCGCTTCGTACGACGCGTCGCCCGGTGTGCGAACGATCAATTTCCCCCCGGAAAGCCCCTTTCCAATGTAATCGTTGGACTCCCCCACCAGCGAAAACGTGATGCCGCCGGCGAGAAACGCCCCGAAACTCGGTCCAGCCGACCCGTCGAACCGCATAAAGATGGAATTATCCGGCAATCCATCCTCCCCGTGCAGCCGGGACACTTCGTAACTGAGCATGGTCCCGACCGTTCGGTCACAGTTGGAGATCTCGAATTCCGCCTGCACCTGTTCCCCCTCCTCAAGGGCCGGTCGAGCGCATTCAATCAGCTTCCGGTCCAGTTTTTCATCAAGGTGATGGTTCTGTTCCTGTGTCTTCCGGTTGTCGTCCTCGTATTCGTCCGTCTGCAGTATGCTGGAAAGATCCACGCGTCGCGCCCGGCGGTGATCGGTCACCTTTTCCTGCCTGAGCTTGTCCACGCGTCCGATCATCTCATCCATCGTCCGGAAGCCCAGCTCCGCCATGTACTCCCGTGCCTCCCGGGCCATAAACGTCATATAATTAATCAGATGCTCCACCTGACCGGGAAACCGTTCCCGGAGGTCGGGATCCTGCGTGGCGATCCCCACGGAACAGGTGTTGCAGTGACACTTCCGAAGCATCACACACCCCAGGGTAATCAGAGACGCCGTTCCAAACCCGAACTCCTCCGCACCGAGAAGTGCCGCAATCACCACGTCTCGTCCCGTTTTCATGCCGCCGTCCACCCGGAGACGAACCCGCGACCGTAACTTGTTCTCACGCAGAATCCGATTGGCATCCGCCAGTCCCAGTTCCCAGGGAAGACCCGCCGACGTAATGGAGGTTTTGGGCGACGCTCCGGTTCCGCCCGATCCCCCACTGATTAGAATCGAATCCGCCCTTGCTTTCGCCACACCGGCCGCAATAATTCCAATGCCATCCTCCGACACCAGTTTGACGGACACCTCCGCGTTCGGGTTGGCACATTTGAGGTCGTGAATCAACTGTGCAAGGTCCTCGATGGAGTAAATGTCATGATGTGGAGGGGGTGAAATCAGGCCAACACCCGGAATGGAATGACGGACTCGGGCAATGGTTTCACTAACCTTCCCCCCTGGAAGATGCCCCCCTTCGCCGGGCTTGGATCCCTGGGCCATCTTGATTTCCAGTTCCTCCGCGTTGGACAGGTAATAACTCGTTACGCCAAAGCGGCCACTCGCGACCTGCTTGTTCTTGCATTCTTTCGGGGTGCCAAATCGCTCCACCTGTTCACCGCCCTCGCCGGTACAGGCCTTGCCCCCGATTTCATTCATGGCGATCGCAAGTGTTTCATGCACTTCCTGGCTCAGGGATCCAAACGACATCGAACTCGTGAAAAACCGTTTGCAGATCTCCTCCACCGGCTCCACGTCCTCCAGCGGTATGCGCTCATGGTCCCGAACGTCAAAATCCAGCAAACCGCGCAGGGTCTGAAGCTGCCGGCTCTGATCGTTAATCAGCTCGGCGAATTCCCGGTACACGTCGTAATTACCCGAGCGAGCGGCGAATTGAAGCTTCCCGATTGTGTTGGGATTCCACTGGCGAAACTCCCCGTCACGACGCCAGTACAGTTCACCGCCGTGATCGAGTTCAAGGTTGCCGTGGGGCTGCGGCTCAAACGCAATTTCGTGCCGCTCCTCCAGGTCTTCCTCCACCTCCTTTAACCCCACGCCTTCCGTCCGGGACGTGGTTCCATAGAAATACTCACGGACAAAATCCGAGTCCAGACCGACCGCTTCGAAAATCTGGGCCCCCTTATAACTTTCGAGCGTCGAGATCCCCATCTTGGACATTACTTTCTGCAACCCGTGTTCGATGGCGTGGATATACGTCTCGATGGCCTCATCCGGGTCTTTTTCGATTAATCCCTTCCCGATCATCTCGTGGATGCTCTCGTACCCCAGATACGGGTTGATGGCCCCGGCTCCGTACCCCACAAGACATGCGAAATGGTGCACCGTGCAGGGTTGGCCGGATTCCAGCACCAGTCCGGCGTGCGTGCGAAGCCCTTCACGAATCAGGTGATGATGCACACCGGCAACGGCGAGCATACTTGGAATCGGGATGCGGTTCGGTCCCGTGTTGCGATCGGATAACACCAGAACCTCACATCCTTCCACGATCGCACGGACAGCGTCGTGGCGCAGATCATCGATTGCCGTGGACAGGGACGTTTCTTTGTCGTACGTGATATCCAGTACACAGGTATGAATACCATTTCGCTCGTTGTCCTTAATGACCTGCAGTTCTTCGTTCGTCAGGATTGGCGTGTCCAGCTGGAGCTGACGGCAGTGTTCGGGGGTTTCGTCGATCAGGTTTCCCTTTTTCCCGATGTGACTTCCGAGCGAGGTCACGATATCCTCCCGAATATAATCAATGGGTGGATTGGAAACCTGGGCAAACAGCTGCTTGAAGTACGTAAACAGGGTTTTGTTCCGGTTCGACAGCACGGACAGGGGGGTATCGTTTCCCATCGCCCCGATCGGATCCTTTCCTTCCTGACTCATGGGTTTGATCATGCGTCGGAGCGACTCCACGGTATACCCGAAGGTCCGCTGAAATTTTTTGATGTTCTCCTGATCGAATTCCGGCGGCTTCACGCCCGTCGTCTCGTCCATCAGGTCCGACATACGCACGCGCTGTTCGTCAAGCCAGTTCTCGTACTTTTCGTCCGTCAGCGAGGCAAATACCTCTTCGTCCGGAATAATACGTCCTTCGTCGGCGTCCGCGGTAAACATCTGCCCGGGCTTTAATCGTCCTTTCTCCTGAATCTTGCTGGGCTCCACCGGCAGACAACCCGCCTCACTACCCATGATCAACCGGTCCTCCTCCGTGATGTAATACCTGCACGGACGGAGTCCGTTTCGATCCAGGATCGCACCCACTTTGTGTCCGTCCGTATACGCCACAAGCAACGGACCGTCCCAGGGCTCCATGATGGTGGAGTGATACTCGTACCACTTCCGCCGCTCGTGGTCCATCAAATCGTTCTTGCTCCACGCTTCCGGCACAAGCATCCGCAGCGCATGGGTCATGTCACGGCCACTCTCAACGAGAAACTCCAGCACGTTGTCAAGCACGGCCGTGTCGCTCTGATCCTCGCGGGTGATCGGCTTAATTTTTTCGATTTCATCTCCAAAGATCTCGCTTTCCAGGTCGGATTCCCGGGTCTTCATCCAGTTCAGGTTCCCCCGCAGCGTGTTGATTTCACCGTTATGAATGATATTTCGATACGGGTGTGCAAGCTCCCACGCCCCGAGTGTGTTGGTTGAAAACCGGGAATGGACAAATGCAAGGGAGGATTCAACCCGTTCATCCTGGAGGTCGAGGTAGTACTGACCCAGCTGCGCATTGGTCAGCATCCCCTTATACACGATTAAACGGCGATCCAGCGTGCAGATGTAAAAATCGTCAAACCCCTGCTCGGCCTCCCGGTTCACCTGATTCTCGATGCTCCGCCGGAGGATGTACAGCTTCGTGTCCAGTTTGTTCGGGGAAAGGTCTTTTTTGGGTTTTACGAAAAACTGCCTGACGTCCGGTTCCGATTGAAGGGCCGTTTCCCCCAATCCGGTGTTGTCCGTGGGCACATTCCGCCATTCCACCACGTCAAACCCCTCCCGCTGCGCCACCTGTTCGATCAACTCCACCAGGCGCTCCTGAGCGAGCTGGTTCCGCGGGAAAAACGCCTGCCCGACCCCATACGTATCGGGCTCCTCGACGGCGGACACTTCCTCCCGGAAAAATGCGTGGGGCATCTGCAGCAGGACACCCGCTCCATCCCCCGTGTTTTCCTCGGCTCCACGGGCCCCCCGATGATCCATGTTCACGAGCATCTGAAGCCCGTCTTCAATGAGTTTATGATCTTTCTCACCCGTCATGTCCATAAGCACACCAACCCCGCAGTTGGAATGCTGGTCCATGGCGCTGTACCTCGTTTCTTCGTGATCCAACTGTCCCATTCCGGTTTACCTGTCAATTGAAATAACGACGTTTCTTACGGTTTTCGTTCAAATTACGAAAAGCCCTCCCTGCATATCCACCTGACTGCCACGGACACACCCGCAAACAGGCAGGCGTTAAATCGCTACGGATATTACCCTGCGTACGGAGGGAATGAGAGCGAGGGGAGGGGAAAATGCCGGATACAGAACACGGGCCGCAGGCGGTCGGTCCGTCTCATTTTTGTTTTTGCCTGTATTACGTCTCATTTTCGGCCCGGAAAAATCCTAAATCATCGTGTTTCTCCAACCGGAACGATTGGAATTACATCATTTTGAATTACTTACGATATCAGAACCGCCCGCGGTTGTCAAACCTACCGCGGTCATGTCATTTTTGCTTACATCGGATGTGGCCGGGTGCTCCATGACAAGAATCGGTTCGTCTCGACAGGGATCACTTACATTCGAAAACCGCTCCGGTCATCCCCGGGTGGGGGTTCTACGTCCGGATTATTCAGCCTCCATTTGAACGTGATCCGCTTCTGCATCTTGTTTCGAAGTGCCTCCTCTTCCGAATCCTCAAAAGCCTTTGAAATGAGGTCTCCAAACGACGAACGTATGTCGTCACCGTGCAGTATTCGAATGTCTTCATCCTGCTGAACCGCAACCATGTTCAGTTCGGTCTCCTGCTTTCCCTCCTCCGGTAAACGAATCATCGACGACGCCAGCACCAGTCGCCCCCGGTCAACCAGATTCCGTACGACCTCGTTCTGCAACGCGGAATAGATCTGCTGACGCGCCCACTCCTCGGCCATTGCCGCTTCCACTGAAGTGGATATCGAGACCTCCCGCAGTGTGTCATACATGTCAATCCCTCCCCGGCTGAGCAGATGGTAAATCAGTTTCTCCTTGGGGTGCAGGGTCTCATCTATCTCTTCACGTCGCTTGCTGACCCGTTCCCGAACCAGATCGGGCTCCTGCCCCACCTGATCGTACAAACGTTCAACCTCCTTCACGGCGGCACGAATTCCCTTGCAGTCCTCGTGACCGGCACTCATCGCCAGACACACGCCCTGATCCTCGTACGCAAACTGCAGTGTCGCGGTTCCGGCCAGTCTTCCGGCGATGTTCCGGTCCACAAGAGACATGTTCCAACCCAGGTTAAACGGGTTCTGCAACCGCGCATCCACGCAATACGACGTACAAATCCTGGCCTGATTACCCGCTTTCCCTGCATTGGACGAGCGAAACACCCGTTCGTAATTGTCGACCGCCACATCGTGCTCCGACACCATGCGAGCGGCAAGGTAAATTCCCTTTCGCACCTCCTCGGTTACCTTCTGACTCATCGGTGCTCACCCCGTTGAAGTTGTTAACGAAAATTCCTTCTGATCAACCCTTACCAAGCAACCCGACGATTAGACATCGAGAGACTCAAAGGACCAGTCCCAAAGCGGAGTAAACCGGGAGGGCTCCAGATCGATCCCATAACCGAATGGAGCTCGGTTGACGTCCTTCAACGAAATAAACCCATCCTCCACCCGGAGCGACGGAAAATTCGTCCCGTTTGTACGGTGTCTTCGATAGAGAAAACCATGCTGTTCGAGCATGGCCTCCTGTATGTCCGCCGGCATCATCCGCAGTCCAGCAAAGTAATGGTGTCCGTTTCGTTCGGCATGGTCAATATCCAGCGTCGCCAGCACGCTCAGGTCCTGCAGCAATGACACCGGCCCAACTGTCGAAAGGTCTTCCGCACTCATGATGTATTCACCACCCGTCCTGTCCTGATTCTTTTGACGGATCAAACATCGGTTCGCAACTCCTTTCAGAACTCCCTTGCAATTCTTATGGCTGGTTCCATCATACCCCTGCTCCAGTGCTTCCGGCAGGGCCGAAATACAATCGTCCGACTCATCAATGATCATCGGGGGGTGATCCGGCCAGCCGGATGGATTGTGTTCTGGACCGCGTCGCTTCGCCATTTCCCGATCAACGGGCTGCTCGACAAACAACAACCCCTCGCGAAAAAATGACCGCAACGTATCGTCCTGCTGCAGAAATTCCCAGTAGGACCGGAACCCGGACATGGACTCAAACACTTCGTTCCCGTCCAAAGTACAGGCAAACGAATCAAGGTGTCGGTGAATCAGGTCCGATATCCGACCCAATCGATGCCGTGCCGCCTCCCGGTCCCGCGGCAGCTTGATCTTGAAGTAACGCACTCCGTATCTCTCAATGTTCTCCTCAAGCGTGTGAGGCAATCCGTCCTCCGGGCGCTCCGTTCCCTCAAGGTCACGCTCGGTCAACGGATCCGCCCCTCCAACGGTATGACGAAGACGCACCCGTTCCCGGGGTGTTTCATCGAGGAAATCCGACGGTTCGTTACCGGCCAGTTCATCGTGAAACCACCCCAGCTCCATTTCGATTGCATTGTCCTGAATTACCCGGTGAAACGGAAGGTCGCACCCGCGACAGAAGGCGTCAAGCAACGCACGCTCGGCAAGGGAGATCCCAAAGTTCGTCAGCAGATCCGGGTACCCGTAGCTTCGACCCCATTCCATCTGACGTTGATAAAGGTCACACCAAAGCTCGAAGAGATTCGTTCGTGGAGGCATATCCACCAGTCGATCCACGGCGGTTTCGATCACGCTGAACATCTCCTCCAGCTCCTGCCGATAGCTCCGGTCCGGATCCTTCGTAAACCATTTCGGGGCGAGACCGTCCGCGGCGATCCCCTGCACCCGCTCTCCCCCCATCTCCAACCATATACTGACAAATAGATGCGGCAGTTCCGTCAACCGGGTAATCCCGTATTCAAACGGGATCCGGGTACGCATGTTCCTGACGTGAAGCGATGCGTCCATGCATGAAATATTCTCCACAACCGCTTCCTCCCGGGGAACTCCAGATCAACGAACTCGGTCGAGATTAATTGCCGTCCCCCTCCTCCCAATCAACCCATGATAATCTAATTATCTCTCAATACAAGAATTATATCAATCATACTCCCGTTCGTACCTGACCTCAATTTCGATGGGTCGTCTGAGGTAGCCCCTGCTTGCAATACGAACGAAACCGGAAAACAATCATTCTACAACCTGTCTCATCGAGCGTGCGGTGATCATGGGCCACCCATATCCTTTTGAAACGACGATGAACGAGAAATACCCGGACCGGCAACGAAGTACGCGGAGACCCCCACTTTTCACTGAACCCGAACACCACAGGCACGGCTTACCACGATGATCGAATTCCTCCTGATTTTACCGCTTGCCGCCCTTCTTGACACATTCCTTGGTAACCCTTTCGGTACGTACCATCCGCTGCGCCTGCTCGGTCACGTCATCGATGGCGGACATCGAGAACTTCAGACATGGGGCCTGAATGGACACCTCCTCGGAATAACCGTTGTGGTCGTGTCACTGATTCCGGCTGTCGGTGGGTACCTTCTGATGGAACAGGCGATTTTTCCCTGGTTGAACACGTACGTCGTGCTCACGATGCGCATTTTCGTCGTGTACTGTTGCCTGGGGTTTCGATCGATGTTCGACCGGGCCCTGGAGGTGGTTGTGGCCCTCCGCGAAAACGAGACAAACGACGCCCGGGAGGCATTGAAAGCCATGGTTATACGGAACGTGGATCACCTGGATCGAAACGGCATCGCCCGGGCTGCGGTCGAATCGCTTGCCGACGAATTTATCAATGGCCTTCTGACACCGGTTTTCTGGTTCTGCACAGGGGCACTGTTCGGTCTGATGTCTCCCATGCCCGCAAGCCATGTCGCCATCATGGCCACGCTGCTGTCCCGAATCACGGGCATCCTCCATGCCACGTTGGGATATCCTCATACAACCCTTCAACCACCCGGCATGTACGCAACGGTCCTGAATGAAATCATGAAATTCTTACCCGCCCGAATGGCGGTACCAATCCTTTTCGTCAGCAGCCTGCTGACGGACGCGGATACGGACATGGGGATTCGAACCTGGCTACGCAACCGTCACGACCTCCTGGCTCCCGGTACGGGATCGGTTGGAAGTTTTCTGGCGGGTGCACTGCACGTTCGACTCGGGGGTCCGGTCGTGTATCCCCGGGGCGTCGTCGAACATCCCTGGCTCGGGGAAGGTACAAGCGAGGTGACGGAAGTGCACGTCAAACAAGCCCTGTACCTCCTGATTGTTGCCGGAATCATCGTATACTTCTGTGCTTTCCTGTTTCTGGTCGGAGTACACCGGGTCCAACTCTCCATGACCGCACCATACTGAACTTTCCCGTGCAACGAACCTCCTGACGACACGAAAAACGGCCTCGAAACGAACGTCCTACTCGCCGGATCCGGGAAGGCTCAACTTGTTAATCTCCCCTTCGGACGAAATCTCAATGATAAACGGACGGGATACGACGTCCAGCATCTGTTGGAACGCTTCTCCAGTGTCCTCATGGGACCGGATGTGCTGTCTGAGTTCCTGCGCCGAAAAGCCGGGTCGCTCGATGGGATGAAGTACGCGTACACCGCCCTCCGGGTCGAACTGGAAAATACCGAAATCGGTTTCATCCGGTAGGAATTCGGAAATACAGTCCACGAGTTCCCGGAAGTGATTTACCTGATGCAGATTCCGTTTCAGCGTTTCCTCTTTCATGGCTCCCTCGTAAAGAAAATGGAACGATTCAACACGTCGTCAAAGAACTGGAACTTACACGAAAAGAGGTCTCATCCTCCGAAGGTACGATCGAATACCGCCAATCTGGATGGCATCAGAAATGTGGTCAAACGTCCCCGGACTGCTGCAAAGCTCAAGCTTTTTGGTCCTCGCTTAACGATGGGGAACATGGTCAAAAAAGTCATCCGTTTGATCAATCCAGTCCCGGAGAAGTTTTCGATGACGGTCCAGTTCCTCTTGATATTGTTCCTCACCGGCCAGGTTCACCATCTCACCGGGATCGTTCTCCATGTCAAACAGCTGTTCCCTGTGTTTCCCCTTGTTATAGACAATGTACTTATAACGATCCGTTCGCAACATGCGGCCTCGCACCCCAAAGTCTCCATTGCCGGTTCCAAACGTCGTTTCCGAAACCACGAACTCATGCCCCCCATCCCATTCCGGATCATCCACGATAGGTTTGACACTGTTCCCGTAAAGCTCATCGGGTACGGCCACTCCTGCATAATCCATGATGGTCGGTACGAGATCCAGACCGGATACCAGAGCTTCCTCGTTCACATGACCTTCCATTCCCCCGGGTGGGCGAACGATGAACGGAACCTTTACCGATTCTTCATACAGTACCTGCTTCTGAGTCCAGCGATGGGCCCCCATTCCGTCTCCATGCCCACCGGTTACAATGACCAGTGTGTTTTCAAGGGTACCGGAGGCTCGAAGCCGGTTCAGAAGGTATCCAATGTGGTGGTCCTGCTCCTCGACAAGCCGGTGATATCCCCACCGGTATTTACGCCAGGCCGTCGTGCCCTGTTCGGTCATCGGGTACGCCGATTCGTGTGCCGGATGTACGACGTTCCGCAGGACCTCCGGTTCACGATATGGAATCGGAAAGTTTTCGGGAACGGGCGGTAACTGATCCGTCGCCGGAAACGGCCCCAGTTCCCCCTGCGCGAGGTTGGTTCCGCCGGGATGATTACCGAGCTTTCGCGCGAGATCACATGCGTCGTGCGTCCGGTTGTAAGAAGCAATCAGAAAAAAAGGATTGTCACGATCCCTGTTGATAAACTTCAAGCCCTCCCGTGATATTTTCGCGTCGTTACGACCAATGCCCTTCGTCACCTCCAGTCCCTCGTACGCGTTGGGCACCATGTGTAACTTCCCCATCATCGCGGTTTCGTATCCATGTTCAGACAGGACGCGTCCGATGGGATATTTCGCCTCGATCCGGTCTACCTTTCCATTTCGCGTCATGCCAAGGGTATGAGGCATTTCCCCTGAGAACATGCTCACGCGAGCAGGTTGACAGAGGGGTTGTGGGGTATACGCATTCTGAAACAGAAGCCCCTCCTCCGCCAGGCGATCCAGAGCGGGAGTCTCCAGATGTTCCGCCCCGGCACAGCTCATCGCGGATCCGGCATGCTGACAGGTGTAAATAACAAGTATGTTCGGCTGCTCATTCGCCCCATACGCCGACCCGGATACCACAAAACCAGATATAAAGGAAAGGAAAAATCCAGTAAATATGAATGCAACGATGCGACTTCTCATCTTCTTCGAATGAGTATGCCTGCTATTTGAATGCTGAATTGTGAGACGAAAATTATAAATAAAATCAATCGATCAAACAACGAACGGATCTGCATTGCTTTCAGCAATTTGCCTGAATGAGTTACCTCGATTACGATCGGAAATAAGAATCATACTGTTCGTAGAAAACACCTTTTCGATATGGAATGCCACTCGATGCCTCCCGGTTAAAGGAACAACAGAAGAAACCCCTTTTCGTTCCGTACTACTATGTCCCGTGTGCCTCATTCCCCTGTTCGCCGACCCGGAAGAACCCCGGGGAGGAATGGAGTCGCTCAACCCCGGAATTGTTACAATGCACCGCGTGCAGGGGAAAAGATAACCGGACTGGCGTATGCTCGGTACGGAACCTATGTGAGTTTTTTCTACAGCCTCCGAGTCAGAGATCCTCCACAAACGGCCTCATCCGTTCCATGAACGTCTCCACGGACCGATCCCATGACCACCTTCTCGCCGTTTCAATCGCCACGGATCGGCGATCCCGGATCTGACCCGGTTGATTTACAATGGCCTGAAGCTGTTCTCCGACCTCCTCCGGCGACGGAACACAGAACGTGCAGGGGGCCTCCTGATCGTACGCCACGCCGGTGAGCTTCTTCTTCTCGCCATCAATGAGCCATCCGTTTCGGTCATTAATCATCTCGGCCGGCGGGCCGTAGTTCATTCCGACCACCGGCGTTCCCACCGCCATGGATTCAAGAATGGACAGTCCAAACGCCTCCCCGTAGCTTGCCAGCACGAACACGTCCGATCGCCGGAACAGCTGCGCCATGCCGGATTCATCCCGCTCGGACCGGTCCACAAGAACATCCGGAGCATCCGGTCCGGTTACACGGTCGATGAACGCATCCAAGTCGAACTCCCACGGATACAGGTGATCGTCCGAGGCCCGGTCGTAGGTTTTGATGTGCAGGGTGACCGGATCCGTACGGGAAAAAGCCCGGACGTACCCCCGGATGAGTTCCCGAAATCCTTTCCGCTTGTGAGGCGGTCCCACCGTCAGGAATCGAAACGGATCCGGGTCGGAGAAACCACCGTCCTCCCGGGCGGGCTCGTAATGGTTCATGTTCACCCCGAGCGGAACGACGATCGTCTTCTCCGCGTCAAGCCCCGCTTCAAGCGCCCGGTTCCGCACGAACGTACTCGGACAGACATAGACGTCGGCCTGCTCCCGGTACGCTTCGACCCAATGATCGGGAAGATCCGTTTCATACAGAACCCACGACACATTTAGATCCCCCTCCAGCTTCCACAGGTTCTCCGGATACTCCATCGCCATTTCCACGTTTGCGTCCCGCGCACGATCGAAACATTCCTCCAGGCGTTCCGGCAACGGATATGCCCTATTGTAATGCAGACCCTTCAACGGCGTTGCGGAGATCTCCACCCCCGCCCGGTCCAGCGCGGTGACGAACTCCCGGTTGACCTTCGCCCAGGACACCGGGGATTGAAACAACCCCAGATAATGCAATCGAGACAGGTCCATGACGCCCTGCGAATATTCAACAGATTAAAACAACCGATCAAACCGTGCTCTCGCATCCGTAAACCTTCAGTAAGCAACCCATCGCCTGTCGCTGCACCCTGTTTCTTCCGAAACTCATCAGAAAATATAGGAAACTGCCGACCACCCGCTTCGTCAATAGAATATAATTCGGCTCTCTGAAGTGCCGGGTTCGCAGGGGAAAACGAAAGAGCATCGGCGAGAACCCACAACCACAGAGGTTCCAATATCCTTTCATCTCTCTTTTACGGAACGTGTTACGCCGCTTACCCCTGCCAAATTCTCATCGCCGAGGTGTTGACGGCATCGAATTCGGTGGACTCCGCGATCTACGACGCAAATCGTTTCGCTGGCGCTCCGAGGATTGGTCAGCACCCTCCTGCATTCGATCATATCGAAGTTTACATACTGATAAAACACGTCAATTGCCCGTCACAGCCCGCCCCCACCCTCCACCCTCATCTGCTGCTTTCCAGAAACGTCATACCGTTCCCGGACCTTCATCCCAGACAAAGAAACAACCGCGCATCTGAATTGGACTTCGGAGTTCGTTAAGATATCATGCCTCGGAACACCCGAAATCGCTTGATAAACGCGATCTGCTGAACATCTTCATATAACTCATTTTTGAAACGGAAACCAATGGAAAACATCCTGATTGCAGGCTGTGGGTACGTTGGAACGGCGCTTGGAAAAAACCTGTCCTCCAGCGGTTATACCGTTTACGGACTCCGCCGCCATCCCGAACGGCTTCCGGAGGAGCTGCACGGGATTCAGGGGGATTTAACCGACCCTACCACGCTATCGGACCTGCCGGACCGGATCCAGTACCTGTTTTACACCGCCTCGGCAAGCGGTCGGGGGGCCGATGCATACCAATCCATTTACGTTGAGGGTTTGACAAACCTGCTCGAAACCATCAATACCAATTCCGTGAAACGAATCCTTTACACGTCGAGTACGTCCGTATACGGTCAGAAGGACGGACAGTGGGTCGACGAAACCTCCCCGACCGACCCGGACCGGAAACGCGGGCAGATCTTACTCGAAGCCGAACAGGTCGTACGATCCAGTGACACCACCGGTATCGTGGTACGGTACGGCGGAATTTACGGCCCCGGACGCCAGCGCTACATCAACCTGGTTAAATCCGGCCGGGCCGCCTGCTATGACGGTCCCAAACGGTACACCAACAAAAATCACCTCGCCGACTGTGCCGGCATTCTCGAACACCTGATGACCCTCGAGAACCCGCATGAAGTGTACAACGGAACCGATCCGAACCCGACCGATCGCTGCAAAATCCTTCGCTGGATCGCCGACCGGCTCGGGGTGTCGGAACCGGAGGTGAAACCGATCGCCGAAGCGTCACCCCGGATCAGTTCAACCAACAAACGCATCAGCAGCGACCGCCTTATCAACAGCGGCTACAACTTCGTTTATCCCTCCTACAAAGAGGGATTTACCCCGCTTCTTGACAAAGCGACGAACTGAACTGACTGTGGACGGTAGTCATCAGAACGGAGTGTTCTTCTCCCATCTCGATTCCGGTTATTGCGGGGCGTTACCGCCGGAACGTTTGGAAGCGCTGTTTTTAATGTTTGCTACCAGCGTTTCAACGTCTTCTTCAAGCAAATCCTCCGTGTATTCCCGTACCGATTCCTCCAGGGACTTGGTTCGGTCAGCCCGGTTTTTAAGTTTTTGCAGGCTCGATCCGTTCTCATTCTGAAAGGAACGTTCAAACGAAAGCAGGTCGTCACGTTTGTTGGAGTCAACCTCCTGTAACTCGTCGTGATATTCCTTCATCATCGATGTCCCGTCCGTTAACAGGTGATGCCTGTCCTCCACCAGCTGGACCATCTCCCGAATCCGTTCCCCGGTTTCCTTTCCTTTCTCCCCGTACTGTCCCAGCCTCCCTGCGATCTTGCGGAGGGCAGCAAATGGAAATTTAAATTCGTCCCGTATAAGGTCCATACGGACCTGAAGATCGCCCGCCTGGAGACTGGTTTCCTGAATCCGATTGGTTTTGACCCGGGTCAATGATTCCGATTCCCCATCCTCGTTCTGCCAGAGTTCCGAGGGGTCACTATCAGCCCGTGTGGTTACGAACGAACGGACCCGCTCCATGACCAGATCACTTCTCTGTCCGCCGAGCTGACTTACCTGACGGGCGAACAACCGGGAAAGTCGAAGCAATGCCCGCAAACGCTTCTCTCGACCCATAAATGGTTCTTTGATGTACAGTTTCTGTAACGATCCGAGCTGCCTCCGGAGTTCCTGTATCTGACGTTTGTACACGTTCTGATAACCGGGCAGATAATCTCGGTCCCGGAAAAACGACGAAAGCTGGTTGACCGAAAAACGCACGTTCTGCCACGCTTTGCCTTTGCCCAGATCACGCCAGAACGATTTCCATTCGCTTTTAATATCTTTAACTTTCTGGCGTTTCTCCTTTTTCTCAATACGGTCATCCTGCATAACTCGCTCAGCTCGCGCCAGAAGCCGGACGTACAGCGGATATACCTCCTTCTTCCTGTTATTGATCCAGTTTCGTAATTTTTGAATCCGATCCTGGAACCACCGACCAATTCCCGAAACGGTGTGGACACTCGTCGTCAATTCCCCGAGAATCACCCGGCGGAGAAGGGCCGGTTGGGCCAGTTCCGGTTTGCGGTCAATAATTTCATTTGAACTCAGCCGGCGTCGCTGAAGGACCTGTTCCCTGCTGGGGGTCCAGTTCGTCACCACCTTCTCCACGTACATCGGATAATAGGTCATAATCTTTTCCATACTTCTCAGGATCCCTGATTTCAGATCCGTCTGTTGTGCTTCACGAAACGCGTTCCGGATGCGTTCGAGCTTCTCTTCCGTATCCTGAAGAATCTTTGATTTGAGATCCTCAACCTTTGCGGAAGCCCCCGCGGATCGCAGCGTTTTTAGCCGATCAATGCGGTTGAAATTCTGGAGGTATAGTTTGAGGAAAGATCGATAAAACCTCACGGCCGGCCCGGACGTTTCGGAACGTTCACCAGTATCGCTCGCCTCTTCCTGACCCGTCGCAGGTAGCGGGGTCATGATTCCGCTGACCAATCCAGCAAACAACAGTATCAGAACGGCGAAATTGCCTCCTGCATATAGATAACATTTGTTTCGCATCACCGGAGCACCTGTTCCTAAGGAGAATAATATGTAAAACTCTTTAACTTCTTCTGTTCGTAAAACACGGTCACGTCTTCAAGAAAGGGCGTCACGTTCATCGGTGATCGTTCGTTCTCCACACGAAGACGATACTTCAGGTCGT
>CAYXQY010000069.1:0-17316 GCA_964466525.1 uncultured Planctomycetia bacterium | reverse complement strand
CGAGCGCTCTGCTGCGTCCAAAATATCAATGACTACGTCTTCCTCACAAACCCGTCCGCAGGCTGAAAAGCCGGAGGACGATGAAAGCAGGACGTGACGAAATGTCACGTCATCTTTCATCTGAGATGGGGTTTCTTCCGGTCGAACTCCTTGCAGAGCACTCGCTGAATCTCACTGAGTGCACGCCCCCCTTTTCGGAGAGGGTCTATTTATAAAATCCTTCACGGGTATGCCGCTCGATCGTTTCACGCAGGCGATTTCGGATAATTCGCTGTTCCGTTGAAAGTTTGTTTTCCGAAAGTGGGTTTCGTTCGTAAAAGTCATTGGTCAGGTCGTAGAATTCCCCATCCCGGTACAGCTTGTACATGTGCGTGCGTGCAAATTCACCCGCGGAGTGGTTTTTCCCTCCATCGACCGGTTTCCCGTTACGAAAGTACCAGCAGTACAGGGTCTTCCTGGGATCTCCTTCCTTCCCCTTGAGCTGAGGAGCAAAACTGTGGGAGTTCAGTGTCAGGTCGTCGGGAACCTCGGCGCTGGCGAACGCCGCTAACGTCGTGAAGAAATCGGTAAAATCAATCAGGTCATGATTCACGCGACCTTCGGGAATCGTACCGGGCATGTTTGCGATGAGCGGGACGTGAGTACCGTTGTCCATCATGTGCCCTTTGCCGCCTTTCCATTCGCGACCGTTGAACTGACTTGTCACCTCGGTGTGCGTACCGTTGTCCCCGGTGAAGATCACCAGTGTATTTTCCCGTACACCGGCCGCCTCAAGCCGGTCGACAATTTTACCCACAAGTTTATCCGTGTAGGCGATCATGTCCGGGAAAAACTTGTTGTTCCATCCCCTTGTTTTCCAGCCCTTCCGGCTTTTCTCCGATTCGTCTCCGCGGCGGAACGTCGGGTCCCACTCCTCCGAATCCGGGGTCGGTTCGAAGGGCCAGTGGGGTAGAATCATCGGGTAATAGACGAAAAACGGGGCGTCCTCATCCGCTTTGCGTTCAATAAAATCACAGGCGTAATCACTGACGATATCCGGTCCGTATTCTCCATTGTTGAAATTTTTTTCTTCGCCGTTGATTTCCAGACCGGGATTCGGGTATCGGTTGGGCCGACGCGTGAGCTGCCAGAGACAATATTCGTCAAACCCGAATTTATTGGGTCCGTCGAATCCGCCTTCAAGCTGCCACTTGCCGACGACGCACGTAGAATATCCATTCTCCCGAAGCAGGTTGCCGAACGTATATTCGTCCGGATCGAGGTAACCGAATCGATCGTAGTTTCTGCTGTTATGAATACCGGTCATGATTTCAACGCGGGACGGCGTACAGATCGGCTGGGCGTGAGCCTGGGTGAACCGCATGCCGGTTTCGGCGAGCCGATCGAGACGCGGCGTACTGTAGGATTCGCCTCCGTTCGCCGTCACCGTTTCGTAACCCATGTCGTCCGCCATGATGAGCACGATGTTCGGCTGTTGCTGTTTGTCCGGTTCTGCATGGAGGACCGTCGAGCACGCTACGATGGCTACCAGAAAGACCATGGTCCATTGGAAAGCAGAGAACCCCGTCGTGCTGCGGGAACCCATTGTTAGCGGCGGTTTAAATCGGCTATTCATGCGTGATTCGGACCGTGTCATACCGTACTCCTCGTCAAATCCGGTTAGCAAAAGGGGTTGATTCGTATGATAAAACAGGATGTAACGTTATGTGTACGAATTCATCTGATTTACTGCTGTTTCCTCGTGAACTGATTGGTTTCCGCCACGAAACGTTTTTCAGCTTGGTCCCACGTTCATATTATTTCGCGTTCGGAACGCTCTCGAACGCCGCCCGACTTCGTCGAGTTCGTCGTCGGAGAGCACCTGCTGGGCGTGTTCGAATACGGACCGCTCCTCGAGACGGGCGTGTTGTTTGAGACGTTCCCCGGTTTCCTTCAGAAGGTCCTGAAACGGCCGGTCGTTGTCAAGCAACTGCTCCAGCCGTTCCACACGGTCCCTGAGCCAGGCATGGTCGTGTAGCATCTGTCTGAGGTCCTCGTTTTCCGCAAGTCGAACATGCCGCATGTACACCGGCAGAAATGCTTCCTCCTCCTCCCGAAAATGCAGATTCCCCTCCCCCTGCCAGAACGACAGGAGCTGTTCGGCCATCTCCCGGGGCGTTCGGGTCGACTGTTCCCCGGACGCATCATCCTCGTTCTCGAGGCTGCGGGAAATTTCAAGACAAAGGACCAGCACATTGTGATGGTCGCGCGACAGGTCCTGGAGGGCGGGGTGACGATCAATTCCTTCGTTGGCTGTGTCGTTCATGACGTGGTTGTCTATAAATCCAGTAATTACTGTCCGGCGTTGTTGGCCCAGCGAATACCGTTGTACAGTAGTTGCTGAAATTTCTGGTTGGTCCAGACGTCGGGCCGGTGTCCGAGGGCCGTGTAGAAAACACGTCCGGAGCCATACGTTTTGATCCAGCTGTTCATGTACGGGTCCCGTCCCTCCATGTCCCCGGAATCGACGGTTTCCGGCTGGAGGACGGTAAGCGGTTCCCGGTTCTCCGTGGTGCTGTTGAAGTAGTAAAATTCGTCCTTCAGTTCCCACTCCCGGTCGAGGTGGTTCGTAATCGGGTGTTTCCTGATCGTCAGGACACCGTTTTTGTTCGAACTGCTGTGTCCATCAAACCGACCGCCGATCATGTTGATGTAAACGTTTTCTCCGTTTTCCGTCCAGTTCTTGAAGGTGTCCGTGGCCGAGTGCACCCCCACGAACGAGCCTCCTTCCCGAATCCACTGGAGAAAGGCTTTTCCCTGTTTTTTGGTCATGGGCGGATTTCCGTCGGTCCCTTCTTTGAACAGGTTGCCGCTGGTGTAGAAAAGGAGGACGTCCACCTGCTTCAGCAGTTTCGGGGTAATTTTTCCGGCGTCCTTTGTAACGACCACCTGCAGCGGGGTCTTCTCCGCCATCTGCTTCATCACGTTTCCGGCGTGGGACGGTTGACCGTTCTCCTGCTTGATCACCCCGTGTTCGTATCCGGAGGATTTGGTCAGGAAGAGGACGTTGATGGTTGCGTTCTCCTGTGCCTGTGCGGCGGTTGTGAAACCGCCAAGCAGGAGCAGACTCAAAATACATGTGAACCTCAGGCGTTGTTTCATGGCACGACCCCGAACTAAGGGAAAAATAACAAAATCACATTATTCTTCGACGATCCAGATGTTCCGGAAACGAATCGGATTTCCGTGGTCCTGGAGGTAAATGCCTCCTTCGGACACCGGGTTCTTTCCTTTTCCCGCGCCGGTTCCATGCTCGAGAACCCGCTCGTGTGTTTTGATTCCGTTCTGCCACACGGTGACACGTGCGTTCTTCACTTTTTCGCCGTTCTCAATGCGCGGTGCACGAAACTCGACGTCGAATGTCTGCCAGGTAAGCGGGGGATACGTCGCGTTTAACCGGGGCGATCTGTAGGCGTAAAACGCACCGCACCAGCGGGATCGTCCCGACTGAGGATTGTAACCGAGGTGCTGCTTGAATTTCTTCTTCCACCGGTCGGACTTATACCGGTAGTACGGAAGGCCAAACGTCTCAAGCAGCTGGATCTCGTACCGGTCGTAGATGTACACCCCGCTGTTTCCCCGGTCCTGGTTGCTCGGCCTCTTTCCGGGTTTATACGGCAGACGGAATTCCATGTGCAACCTGAAATCCCCAAACTTCTGACGGGTATGCGTTCCTTCCTTCAGGAACCCGTTCCCGGAACGTTCTCCCCCGTTCCAGTTTTTAAGGGAGGAGCTGGACCCGTCGAACAGGTGTACGGCGTCCTCAGGGGGGGATTTCCCGAGTGTGGGACTTGTCCGCGTGACGCGTTCGAGCCGGCCGATTTCATTGTTTTCGCTGTGAACGACCACCGACCCGTTCTGAACTCGGTAACTCGTGGAATTTTTCTCGAACACCAGGCCTTCGTTCCTGAGTTTGGCATTTCCGATCGATTGCACGTCACGGGACGACGTTCCATCGGGCAGTCCCCCGGAAAACAGGGACCCGTGAAACGTGGAGCCGGTCACGTGCAGCACCTGAAGTCCCACTTCAGACTGCTGTATCTTTCCGCGGTATTCGCCCTGCAGCCGGAACGATCGCTGTTCTTCATGCGCCTTTTCCGGGTGCACGTACACCTCGTCGCCGAAGATCTGCAGCACAGTTACAAGAGAGAACCCGAGCACGAACAGTGTGGTCAGGCTCCTGTACGGTTGAATTGTGGATGAAAGTTGCATCGTCAGGTGGTGTAAATGAATTACGTTACGCTGAATTGACCGGTGCCGATATCCCGGTTACAGGCGAGAGGTCCGGGACAAATCGCGAGATGAATGCGTATTATGAGGTACGATACACCCTCATTACAAGAGTTCTCTATATGTTTTTTCTTCGCACCCAAGAGCAGAAATGTTCCATCCCCGGGGATCATACATATTCTGGAAACGAAGCGTCCACGCAGGGGTCATTCCTGCAGGTACCCCCCAAATTCGTGGTCGTGAAGTACCCGGGAGCCCTGTCGTACTCACCGGCAAAATCCGGTAGCAATCTTCCCGTCTAAAATCGGTTTCTCCCGATCCCGCTTAAAATGCCGGGGGCGACATCTTTTCGGCTGCTTCCATCTGATGTAGCGGTGTCTGTCCCTTGCGTGAGCGGGGAATGATATAGGGGAAACCATCGGAAGGAGAATGCACACGGACGATCCTGTTGATGTATGCCACATTCCGATACAAACGCTCAACTGAAATCCGTTCAATTTTTTGATTCAGGTTGAAAACGAAGGGGTTCCCGTCCATGATAAAAAAAGCTCAAATAGGGGCTTCGGTGACTTCCATACGTCAACACTTCGAGTGCTCGTCGTTTCACGAATAACAGGATACAATCATGAACAACAAAAATTTGATCTTGTGCGGCTTGCTTGTATTCGCTCTGCTGGCCGGTGCTTCAATCACACCCGGATTCGCTCAGGACGGGGGGGACGGTAATGCAATGCAGGCCCTTCAGAAGGCCATGAGAACATCCCTCGACGCCGACTCCTACACCATGTCGATGGATCAGGACATGGAGCAGAAACAAAGCATGAGCAACATGACCATCAATCAGAAAACCACCGGTTCGGTGAAGTATCAGAATCCCTACATCTACATTAACCTGACCTCCGAGGTCAGCGGAGTACAGGGCAGCAAGAAAAAAGGGAAACGGAATCGTCAAATGATCGGGAAGTTGAGCGAAAACGACGAACTGATCGGCCTGTTTCAGAAAAAGAACGGCTCGGACAACTGGACCCCCGTAGAAGGCACCCGGACGGTCAGTTTCAAAAAAATGTTCCAGCGGTTTCGCAATCCGGACACACTGGCCGAGCAACTGGAAAACGTAACGCTGGAAGGAGAGGAAGAAGTGAATGGAACGAACTGCCAGAAATTTACCGCACAGCAGAAAGAGGAAGCCATCCAGGAATCGGCAAAAGAGATGCTCAAAGGCGCATCGAACCAGAAGATGATCCAGCAGATGGACCTGGAGGTAAATGTGAAAAAAAGCGACATGATCATCTGGGTGCGAAAAGACAGCTCACTGATTGAGAAAATCAAAGCGGACACGGAACAGGACATCACCATGTCGATTTCTCTGCGAGGCAAGCAACGGTCCTTTACCATGAACCAGGACCTGCTCATGAACGTGACGTTCAGTGACTACGGGTCCACCACCATTCAGGAGACGTATCGTAAGACCGTTGAAAAAATGATCAAGGAACAATCCGGATCGTAGCAGCCGCTGTCGGTACTGGTTTGAATCCACTGGACAGGTTCAGTGCATTGACCGTCAGGGTCTTCTCAGGAACTGAAGCCAGAGGACGGGTCGTCGGAAAGTGATAGCCCACGACCCTCCGGAGGCCGCTCCTTTCCGAGGGGTTCCTATGAAATTTTGGGTTCGTGTACGTCCGAGGGGCGAAGGCAGATCACTTAAGATCGCTTGTTGAGGTTGACGTGGCTATTGAACTCACCTTTCACTAAACGAAGCATCCGAACGGCGATGTGGGCATGCAATTGAACCGGGAGGATTGCATGATTGAACGAGAAGGGTTGGTCTCACGGCTGAACCCGGTGCTGCTCCTTGCTGTCGTGTATCTGGGGTTACAGGTGGCCGGCGGCGGCATGCTGCTAGCCTCGGAGAAACAACCATTCGGGTATCACGCCACCATTTCATCTCCCATCACGCCCGTGACGGCGGGGTATCTCAGGCGGGTCATTGAACGGGCGGAATCGAAGGGGGCCGATCGTCTGCTGCTGGAGCTGGACACCCCCGGTGGCTTGATGCGTTCAACACGGGAGATAACCGGGGCGATCATGAATGCGGACATACCGGTGATCGTGTGGGTTGGACCGGGAGGAGCCCGTGCAGCCTCCGCCGGGGTGTTCATCACCTATGCCGGTCACGTGGCCGCAATGGCTCCGGGCACCAACATCGGAGCGGCCCACCCCGTGAAGGCCGGCGGGGGGGACCTGAAAGGAGATATGAAGAAGAAAGTGGTAAATGATGCGGTGAAACAGCTGCAGAGTTACGCGGAAGTGCGGGGCCGAAATGCATCGATAGCTGAAAAACTTGTGCGCGAGAGCATGTCGCTCACCGCGGAGGAGGCGGCGGAAAAGAACGTGGTCGATTTTATCGCGGAATCTCCGGAAGCGGTCTGGCGTCAACTGGAACAACGTTCGGTACGGGTGCAAGAACGGACGATCAAACTGGAGGGAACCGCCGAACAGCGACGGATGCCCATGACCTGGCAGGAACAGTTCCTGAACACCCTGGTGAACCCCGACCTCGTCTACCTTTTTATGGTTGTCGCGGTGCTTGGATTGATCACGGAATTCTCCAATCCCGGAATCGGCATCGGGGGAATTACGTCAGCGGTCGGTTTTCTTCTCGCGCTGTACGGGTTGAGCATTTTGCCCGTAAACTGGGTCGGGTTTGGACTCCTGGTCCTTGGAATGGCGCTGATGCTGTCGGATCTTGTCGTGCCGAGTTTCGGCCTCCTGACCATCGGAGGGTTGAGTTGCTTTTTCGTCGGGTCAACGATGCTGTTTCAGCATTCTTTTACCGTATCCCTGCCCCTGATCGTGCTGATGACAGGGGTTGCGGGAGGGGTTCTTCTCCTGCTGGGCACGCTGATCTTTTTCGGTCAACTCCGGAGCGTTCGGATCGGGAACGGGGTCCTGGAAGGCAAGGAAGGGACGGTCAGGCAGGAGCTGAACCCGGAGGGGATGGTGTACGTGAACGGGGAGTACTGGACGGCTGAGGCGTCGGGGACCGAAGCCGTCACGGAAGGGGAAACGATCCGTGTGGTTCGGGAGGAGGGACAAAAACTTGTCGTGGAACCCATCAATTCGAGTCGCTCTTCAACTGACTCACAGGAGACCAGGTCATGATCTGGGTTTACGCCGTCGGTACGTTGCTGGCCGTATCCGTGCTTGTTCTAATGAGCGGGATTCGCATTATCAAAGAATACGAACGGGCCGTTATTTTTCGGCTCGGACGATACGTTGGAACACGGGGACCGGGTCTGGTGTTTGTGATTCCGGTGATTGAAACGATGGACCGGGTCAGTCTGCGTATCATTACCCTGGACGTCCCCACGCAGGAAATCATGACCTACGACAACGTACCGGTGGAGGTCAACGCCGTTGTGTACTATCGCATTCGGAACGCAGAGGACGCGATCATCCAGGTGAATGATTTTCACCTTGCCACGAGTCAGATCGCCCAGACCACGCTGCGCAGCGTGCTCGGACAGGCCGAGCTGGACGAACTGCTGGCCGAACGCGAAAAGATCAACCAGCGGCTTCAGTCGATCATCGACGATGAAACGAATCCCTGGGGGGTGAAAGTGTCCTCGGTGGAAGTAAAGAACGTCGAGCTCCCCCAGTCCATGCAGCGGGCGATGGCCCGCCAGGCGGAAGCCGAACGGGAACGCCGGGCCAAAATCATCGCCGCGGAAGGGGAGTCCCAGGCCGCCGCCAAGCTGAACGAGGCCGCGAAGGTCATCGGACAGACCAGTACCGGTATTCAACTCCGGTTTCTTCAGACCCTGACCGAAATCTCGTCGGAAGGCACGAATACCGTGGTCTTCCCGCTGCCCATCGACATGCTGCCGGACATGGACGAAGTCATGGAACTCCTGTCGTCCGACGACGGAGGGGACGAGACCCCGGACGTTCCGGACGTAGACCCCCCGGACATCGATCCGAATGACGTGGAGGAGGTGACGGGTGATTCCGCGAAGCCCGGACCGGGTGCGGACCTTGATCCGGGCATCGGTTCGAGTCTGCTGGACGACCGCGGGGAGGAAGAGGAACCGGACGATGAATCCGGGGACGACGACGGGTCAGACCGGTAATTGGTGGAAAACGAGGGAACGGCTCGTCTCGTTCACATCCCTCGATATTTATGGGTATACTTCAGGTATCGATCAGGTACGGGTGCGCGGATGAACCCGTTTTCGCCCTCTGAACCGGGGCCGAAATTACTTCTTCGGGACGAGCCTGTAAATCTTGCCGCCTTCGTACGAGCAGAGATATAGTTCGCCCTGACGGTCCTCACCAAACGAAGCCACACTCGGAACCGTTCCAAGTTTCCGCACCTCCGTGTCCCCGTCGCTCCCATAATCGAGTGCCCAGACCGGACCGGAGGCGTAGTCAGCGAACAGGTACGTCCCCTTCAGCGCGTCAATCCGTTCTCCACGGTACACGTAGCCGCCGGTGATCGAACTGCCGACGCGATGCGGGTATTCATGGACCGGATCGATTAAATCGTCGGACGCGGTTTTATCGTCGGCGTACTTGTGGAAGCCCTCCATGATGTTCCACCCGTAATTTCCTCCACTGCGGATAATGTCGACTTCCTCGTACGCGTTCTGTCCAACGTCGCCGGCCCAGAGCCGACCGGTCTTATGGTCGAAAGCAAACCGCCACACGTTCCGGAGACCGTACGCGAAAATTTCCGATCGTTTGTTCGGATCATTGACGAAGGGGTTGTCCTCCGGAATGCCGTACGGCCGGCCATTACCCTGTTGATCCACGTCGATGCGGAGGATCGCACCGAGCAATGTGGTCGGATCCTGTCCATTGTTCTTCGGGTCCCCGCCGGAACCCCCGTCCCCACGGGTAATGTACAGGTATCCGTCCGGACCGAACGCCAGGTGGCCGCCGTTGTGGTTGCCGTAGGGCTGGCTGAATTCCATGAGAACACGTTCGGATTCCGGATCGATTTTGCCGGTGGACGGATCGATCGTCCATTCGGACACCACGTTCCGGCGCTGGCCATCGGAGGGGTTGTAGTCCAGGAATACCCTGTGGTTTTCCGCGACGTTCGGATGAAATGCCATCCCCAGCAGGCCCTGTTCGTTGTGACCTTCGTTATGGTCCTCCACCCGGTCACGGATGTCGAGAACTTCGATGACCTCACTTTCGCTGAGGTCCTTTTTGTTGGGAAAACTCAGGATCCGTCCCCGCTGTTCCATAACGTACAGCTGGTTTCCGTTGTTCTCCGGAGCGGTCAGGTAAATCGGACGCTGAAGCTGCAGGCTGGAAAACACCTGCTGAAATTCAACGGGTCCGTTTTCCGACACTTCCTGCGCCCGACAGGCGGAAAAAAACAGGGGAAGAAGAAGGACCAGAAAAAAGTTCGTTCGAACACTACGGGAAAACGAGAAGTATGTTGTCATGAACATCTGAGACGGGAAGGAAACCGGTAAAGAAAGGATCTTTTTCTGATTGTATGGGGTTCGAATACGTTCTGCAAGTGAAATCGATGGAGGGACGATTCATACACGTGAACCGTTTGGACTCCACCAGGTGCTTTTCAGGGGGTTGTGAAGGGAGGCCGGACGACCAAACGCGGTCCCTCAACAGCATAATGGGGGGCTGAACGGATCAACTTATCTCGAAGGAGGTTAAGCAAACCCGTCCGACCTGAAGATTGCACATGAAATTCGTGCCGCCGGAGTTCCTGGGTCGGGCACGAGTCGTGAATGTTTGTCGTTCCGTCAGGAACGGATTTGATTCGATCGCCTGACTCCGATGCCGGGCGGTTCCGCGTCTGTCTCCGGATCATGGTACTTCCCGGAATCATGGGGAGTTGTCCTTTCGCCCCGGCTTTCGTCATGGGATCGAGTACGGTGTATTGGGTCCGGGACAACGCGGGATAAGGCTCCGGGAAGACCATTCGGAATCGATTCCGCTTTAATTTCGCGGGAATGTGGGCTATAGTTTCCGTTCTTATGAATGGGGGGATTTGGTTTCATCAAGAATCGGCGACCTTATGCCTTAAAGCATGAAGAATATTCCAGCACCGATTCGCCCTGCGGAATACGTACGATATGTGGAGATGTGAAAATCGTGGCCGAACCGTCAGGGGAGGAGGACGGCCCTGACGGCCTGATACGAAGAGGAAAATCATGTTGAGAGCGTTTTTCAACGTTGCCCTTGACCGGTCATCCCGAATACGGTAAATTTGTAAAATTCTGTTACAACCCACCAATTCATGTCGTATCCGGGAGCATCGGTGTCCTCGCCGGAAAAATCCAGCGGGGCCTTTCATTCAGAACAGATCGATGGGTTTTTTACTACATCATTACGGCCGCAATTAAGTCACCATCTGAATTCGGGCTGAGCCGGTGTCTTCGTTTTTTTGGTGGATACTACGATGAGAGGTGGAACAAATTCCGTAATCGGTACCGTTAACAGGTGTACACCCGGTGGCAGGGATGGTCTACGGACGTTGATTCGGGGACCAATCAACTGCTGAATCGGGTGGGTCCAGGCGATCTTTCCACTCTCTTTCGATTTTCTTCACGCTTTCTGGAGGTTTCTTATGTTTCAGTCCATGAAAAACGAAGCCGCACTGACACCTGTTCTGGTACTGCTTGTCGCCGGTTCTTTGCTTCTTGGTCTGGTCGCCGCCTGCGGCGGCGGGTCCGCCAAGGAAATCAACATTTCCGGAAGCAGCACGGTGTATCCGGTCACCACCGCTGTAGCCGAACAATTTCAGAAGGAGCATCCGGACGTTTCAATATCGATATCGCGGGACGGAAGTTCGGGCGGCTTCGAAAACGCGTTTCTTCCCGGGCGAAGTGACATCAACAACTCGAGTCGGCCCATCACACAGAGGGAAATACAGGAAGCCCGGGACAACGGATTCGAGGTCGTTGAGTTCCTGGTGGCACGTGACGCCCTCACGGCGGTCGTGAATAACGAAAACCACTGGGTTGGAGATTGTGTTACCCTGGACACACTCCGTCGTATCTGGACGCCCGAAAATCAGGCCGAGACCTGGGGGGACGTGAACTCGGACTGGCCGTCCGAGGAGATCGTGCTGTACGGACCGGCGTCCACGTCCGGTACGTTTGATTATTTCACGGAAACCGTCGTCGGCGAAACGGGCAAGATCCGGCCGGACTTCGACGGAACCGAGGAAGACGACCTGATTGCCCAGGGGGTTGAAGGAAGTAAGTACGCAACGGGATACCTGCCATTCGCGTACTATGACAGCAATCCGGACGAGGTCAAAGCACTCCAGCTCGATGGGGGAAACGGTTGTGTGGAACCCTCTCTGGAGAATGCGTCTTCTGGAGAATATCCGCTGGCCCGTCCCCTGTTCATTTACGTGAATAAATCACGGCTGCAGGAATCGGAGGTCCTGCAGGAATACGTTCGATTTTACATCAAACAGACCAAAAACCGTGAGCTGATTGCGGAAGATATCGGATACGTACCCATGAGTAAGGAACAGGTCCAGGAAAACCTGGAAAAACTCGAACAGGCGATAAACGAATGAATTCACACGGCGGTCATGTGATCGATGGTCGACACAGAGGGCGATCAATCTGATTTTATCCGGCGTGGTGGGCTGGTTGTACTCTGGGAACGGGGAATTCAGTACCTGTTTCTCCTCTGCGCGGCCATGACCGTGTTCATAACGGTGGGCATCATCGCCACGCTGATCTGGGACGCGGGTCATTTTTTCCGGCAGTGGCCGGTTCTTGACTTCCTGGTCGGAACCTCATGGAGTCCCGGGGTAAAACCGTACTCCTTCGGCATTCTGCCGCTGATCAGTGGAACGCTGATTGTGACGGTGGGCTCCGCGGCTTTTGGTCTACCACTGGGCCTTGCCGGGGCGGTCTACCTCAGCGAATACGCCTCTCCGTCGGTGCGTTCCGTCATCAAGCCGATGCTTGAGGTACTTGCGGGCGTGCCCACCATTGTATATGGGTATTTTGCCCTTGTGTACATCACACCGGCTCTGCAGACCTTCATCCCCCTCGAAACGTTTAACGCCCTCAGTGCCTCCATTGTCGTGGGGATTATGATCATTCCGATGGTTTCCAGCATCAGTGAGGACGCGTTAAGTGCGGTCCCGGATAACCTCCGCGACGCCGGATACGGACTGGGAGCGTCGAAATTTCACGTGACCACGCGCGTGGTCATTCCGTCCGCTTTTTCGGGCATCGTTTCGTCGTTCGTGCTTGCGATTTCCCGCGCGCTGGGCGAAACGATGGCCGTGACCATCGCGGCCGGACAGAGCCCGCAGCTGCCGTATTTTCCCAACGTATTCACGAATTTCACCGAATCGATCGAAACCATAACTGCTGCGATGATCGAAGTGGGCGTGGCGGATATTACGGGACGAACGCCGGCGTATTACTCCATGTTTGCGCTGGGTCTGGTTCTGTTTGTCCTGACCTTCTCGATGAACCTTCTGGCCGAGTACGTTCGCCGCTGGTTCTGGGAGGATTACGGATGAAACGTAAAACGGGAAAGTTCGAACGGACCGGCAGCTGGGAGGACGTCCGAGAGGTCCTGTTTAAATGGATGCTGCTTGCCGGCACCCTGCTTGGCATCCTGAGCCTTTTCGTCTTACTAATCTACGTCACCGTCGATGCGCTGGCCCTGTTCGAGGACCACTCCTCCTGGCTGAACTGGACGCTACTTTCCGAAGCCTACTCGCGCAAGCCCGAACAGGCGGGCATTTACCCCGCGCTGATTGGTTCGATCTGGATCATCACCACCATGACGCTCGCGGTGTTTCCGATCGGGGTGGGGGCGGCGATTTACCTTGAAGAATACGCGTACGACAACTGGCTAACTCAGTTAATTCAGGTGAACATAACCAACCTCGCGGGCGTGCCCTCGGTCGTGTACGGATTGCTCGGGCTGGCCCTGTTCGTCAACGGATTGGGACTTGAGCGAGGGCTGGTCGTGATCGCCGGCTTCACGCTGGGTTTTCTCGTACTGCCAATTGTGGTCGTGGCCTCCCAGGAGGCACTGCGATCCGTACCGAACAACCTTCGACAGGCGTCGTACGGCATGGGTGCAAGCCGCTGGCAGACCATCTGGCGCGTGGTGCTTCCGGAGGCGGCACCCGGCATCCTGACGGGTACGATACTGGCGGTGGGACGGGCCGTGGGTGAGACGGCTCCCCTGATCATGATCGGGGTCGCCACGACGTCGTTTTCACCACCGTCGGGGCTGCTGGATAAAACCACCGCTCTGCCGCTTCAGATTTATGCGTGGGCGTCGTATCCGCAGCCGGAATTTCGGTACGGCGTCGTGGCGGCCAGCGTGGTGGTGCTCGTTGGGCTGATGCTTCTGTTCAACGGAACGGCGATCCTGATTCGATACTGGTTTGAGAACGGAAACTAAGACGAACCGATCCTGACATGCGTATCGTGAATTATTACAGTTCAAACGGGAAGTGCGGTGCATGGACAAGTATTGGTACGACAACGTTTTAACATTCATTAGAAGACCCAGGTATGATCGCTCCAGAATCCGAAAACACCACCTCGGACAAACCGAAACGTAACAACGCTGCTCAGGACAACGATCCGGAACGACCGGATCAGGACGAATCCCCTTCAAGCGGGGAGGACGAGGACGCGGCGTCCGTCCAGGACATCGTCAATCTTACCCCCGGAGCGGAAGCGAAGAATAGCCAGCGCGACCTGGATGGCTCCGGTGAAACCATCATCCGAACAAAGAACCTGAGTGTGTTTTACGGAGAGGAACAGGCCCTCGACAACGTGACCATGGAGATCAAGAAACAGCGGGTGACCGCGATCATCGGGCCGAGCGGATGCGGAAAATCCACGTTCCTTCGGTGCATTAACCGCATGAACGATCAGATTGAAACCGCGCGGATTGAGGGGGAACTGTACCTGAACGACATCAATATTTACGCGGAGGAGGTGGATCCGGTGGCGCTCCGGCGGAAGATCGGCATGGTTTTCCAGGAGCCGAATCCGTTCCCTAAATCCATCTTCGAGAACGTCGCGTTCGGGTTGCGTATCCAGGACAACCTGAGTTCGGGGGAGCTGGAAGCACGGGTCGAAAAAGCATTGCGCCGGGCGGCACTCTGGGACGAAGTGAAGGACAAGTTACAGATGAACGGCCTGTCCCTGTCCGGCGGCCAGCAACAGCGCCTCTGCATTGCCCGGGCGCTGGCGGTACGGCCGGACGTACTTCTCATGGACGAACCCGCCAGCGCGCTGGATCCCCTCGCCACCGGGAAAATCGAAGACCTCATTGACGAACTCCGGGAGGATTACACCATCGTCATCGTCACCCACAACATGCAGCAGGCCGCGCGCGTCAGCGACTACACGGCCTTTCTGCACCTGGGGGAACTTGTCGAGTACGCGGATCGGGAACAGGTCTTCACGAACCCGGAAAAGGAACTGACCGAACGCTATATTACCGGTCGATTCGGATAGCATGTTCGCCCCCGTCCGACCACGTTAAAAAACGATTTGAAGATCCTGGAACAATACACGGGGGTGAGCTCGTTAAACTCCCAATTTCGTGCGATGGATACGGAATCTTTCATTTCAGTACGGAGGTTCGAGGAATGAACAACGGCGGTACGTTTGAGGATTCGATACGACCGCATCTGGACTACCTCTACTCGTTTGCACGCCACGTCACCGGGGATCGCACGGAGTCGAAGGACCTCGTGCAGAAAACCGTCATTCGTGCCATGGATCGGTTTCATCAGTACGAGGACGGTACAAACATCCGTGCCTGGCTGAGTCGGATCATGAAAAACCTGTGGATCGACGAATATCGAAGCCGAAACCGTCGTTCGGAACGGGAGTACCGGTACGCCCGATCGACGCGGGAGTTGCGGTGGGAATCGCAGAACCGATGCTGCCCGTCTTCTGAACAGCAGGACGTGGAGAAGTTGCTGAACAAATGTGTGAGCGATGAGATGAGGGAGGCGCTGACGTCCATCCCTGAAAAGTACATGCGTCCGCTCCTGATGCACGCCGTTCGGGACATGAAATACGAGGAAATTGCCGATAGCATGGATTGTCCCACGGGTACGGTCCGTTCCCGCCTGCATCGGGCAAAAAAGTTGCTGAAGTCGGAGCTGGATGACCCGAAAACGGACATGGAACCGTTCCGGAAACAGGGATTTCCCGGTTCGTAATCTACAGTTCCCATTTGATGGAACCGTTTTCCGAAGGGTACTTCTCTCAGTTCGATCCTCTATTAAACCGTTCACGTGTTACAGATCGAAAAATCTTATCGGTCAAACCCTCCATTCCGCTTCCAGCCGGCTTCCTGGATCAGGGAGATCCATAGGTCAAACCACTTCCGGGTGGAATGGTGCCTCATGCTCGCATCATGACCGGGAATCGGATTGACGGTCAGGGGCAATTTCAGGCGGGTTCCATCCGCGCGGTGAAACGTCTCACCAAGGTCATCGGAATACGCATAAATCAGACCATCCCGGCCATCGATCATACGCCCTTCTTTTCCGACGCCCCGAATCTGCAGCTGTACGTGCATCCGCCCCGTCGGATCGAAGGTGATGCCTCGAAGTATCCCCTTCCAGGGACGGCAATGATTGTAGGCATGAGGTTGCCAGCCGACGACAAAACCGTTACGGGGACCGTAATAAGGAACCGTATCGCCCAGTGATTGATACCATTCCGGATTGGCCTGACGGGCTCGATCCATCATTTGATCGGCGCTTCCGTGCAGTCTCGTCCACCTGCGCCGGGATGCATTGTATCGTTTCAACGTCCAGGTCCACGATTTCCCCCGCCCGTATAAAAAAAGTGTGCCGCCGGGACTTCGAATGAATTGCGGATATTCCACCCAGCCCGACATGCCTCTCGGATTGTTTTTTTGGCCAACAAACTCAAACGGATGAATGTTCCTCGGTTTTTCTGATACCCAGTACATTATTTTTGCGGACGAAATGCCGAACTTCTCCCAGCTCCCGGGAACGTATTCGCTCTTGCGCGGACGATTATGCTGTCCGCCCTGCAAATGAATGTATCCGTTCTTGTCCATGGCAATAGACCATCCATCCACTTTCTTGTCCGAGGCCTCGAATATGAACCATGGACCTCCCAGATACGTGGTTTTTTGATTCCCCTGAGCATCAAGGGCAATGATTTTCAGTCGAGACCATTTTCCATCGGGATCCGGCTGTTTATCGGTAAACTCCTCAAGTGTTTGTTCGTATAGCCGTTTCACCTTCTCAAACGGGACCCGTTCAACCTTTGTGATCAAGGCGGACCCGTTGATGACGTCAAATTGATTGTAGGCGCTGTAATGCGCAGCGTGGAAGGGGAAACCACGGCGAAAATATTTATCCCGGTACACATCGTCCAACGGCAACTCATCCCGAAGGGAATTAACGACATTTTCCGTGGACCCCCAGCTCGTGTTCAGGTCCGGGAGCCTGGGAACGTCCTGCAGGCGGTCGCGGAGCCGGTCCAGCGCGTCCATGTAACGCCCCTTTTTCACCAATGGGCGAACGTCGTCCAGATATGATTTCGATAAATCGAGCGTATCCAGAAAGGGTTCCGCAAGTTTCGTTCCCAGTGCGTTACGTACCCGCTCCTTCTCAGGTGCGATGTCGAGCAACGCCCGCATCACCGCATTGCGCAGTACGTCCTCAACTTTTGGCAGATGGGCCCCCTCTGTTTCCTGCATCAAGACCTTCCCCAGCGTCGGCACGGCCTCCGAAGCATCCGCTCCCATTTCAGCCAAACGAAGAGCGGCGTCGGCCCGGACGTGCTCGTCAAGCGTCTGATCCTGTACCTGCTTGATCAACTCCTTTTTGGTGGGGGATCCCGCATCCGACGCTTCGCTCCGGTCATCGGATTCGGACGGCACAGCATCCGGCCGTGTATTCTTACCCAGGTATTTGACCTCCTTCGGTGTGAGAGCACGATCAAATAACATCATATGCCGAACCGAACCATCCAGTGATACCGTTCCCCCGGTGTTGGACCGACCCCA
>CAYXQY010000068.1:8782-17374 GCA_964466525.1 uncultured Planctomycetia bacterium | reverse complement strand
TTTTGAGGCAGGACATCTGGACCACCCCTCCCTGAGCACCCGCGCTTTCCACCCGCACGGAACCCGTACCGAAAACCGTGTTCTCCAGGAACGGAAAGGTCAGGGTGACGTTGGTGATTTTCCGGATCGGCAGTTCAACGGTGTGGTCGCTGAACATCGTCCCGCTCCGGACCACCAGGTGATCCTTCTGGAACTCGTACTGTTCCTTTTCGAACTGAATCCTCCGGTTGTAATACACGAGGGCCAGCACGCCGCCAAACAGAAGCCAGTACCCCCCGGCGGTGACGGTATTCACGTACGTCCCCAGAAAGATCCACCCCAGAACGAACCCGACGACGAATACAATCCCCAGGAACACCGACGATTTCAGGACAGAGAAATACAGGAATGGGTTACGGTCGGGTGCGACCGTTTCGAACAGCTCCGAACGGCCTCCGGACCCGTCCCCCGATTCGGCGGAATCCACCCGGAAAATCCTCCCACAATTCGAACACCTCCGAGAATCCGGCTCTTCCTCATTGATGCTTCCCCTGACTTCCTTCCCACAGTTCTCGCAGATCAGTGAAAATTCGTCCGTCATGATTGGTTTACCTCCTGACAATTCGTCGAAACCACTGGAAGCACTTCTGTAAGGGCGGGAGTGCTCTCACGGTACACTCCGTTCCGGATCGATGTTCCCGAATACGTCGACCAAATTATACAATTCTTCTCTTTATTAAAAGAACGGGCCGGACGCGCCAGAGGGATCGAAAACGGAACAACCCCCGTCCCCCGCTTGGCTGGAGAGGAAAAAGACCGCGATGGTAATGAAGGAATTTTGTTTTCTCGAAGGAAGAAAAAAAGAAGTGAGAGGGAGGTACCTCCCGGTCTCTTCGCCATCTTTTGCGGAACATTTGCCTCAACCTGTCTTTTTTAAATGCTGTTCAAGAAGTTGATCCAGCTCCGTCCAAATGCATCGTCGGTCTTTATTGAGAAGATGAGCAGCGGATTTTCGATCTCTCTGCGGGAGAACCAAAACCGCTCTTCGGGTACAGCGAGATACGCTTCGAACAGAACCTTCTGGCACCGAAGGATCGGAGAGCCTGTCCGATGTAAATGATACATCGGTAAGTTCCTTCAGAATCTTTTACGAAGAGGGGGGCTTTCATCGTTGTTCGGAATTGTATAGGAGTGGGGTTTAGAACGGGTTTGATCCTCTGTCTTTTGTTTCTTCATGGCCGATTTCTAAGCGGGTAGGTTCTGTCTTCGGAAGCCATTTTTTCACCGAAATGTCTCACTGAAAAAAATCATTTTTCGATTTCGTGAACAATTTCCCCCCGGTAGCGGCTTTATTAATGAGAAGGAGCGGTGATTGACCGAAAGAAATCTTCATATTGAACCACTTTTCCGTGACGTCCCCGATGCCCGATACACAAACCGATAGCTCAGCGACAGATGCCATCCGGCGACACCCCTTTTTTTGCAGCTCGTTTCTTCTTCTTCCTCTTTTGCTGATTCCGCTGGTTCATTGTGCAAAACGTCATACGTCTCCGGTGTCTTATGAACGGTCCCGGAAGGCCGTCGACGCATCCACAGCCGCCAGCAGTACAGCGGAACGGTCCCGGGAGCAGGCGACGAAAGAATTTTCAGCTGCGGAGCAGGAAGAAGACACGTGGAAACGATCCACGCTTCGACCGAACATGTCCCGGCTGAAGGTGGGCGACGAGGAAACCCTTCCCCTGAAGGGTACACAGGTGCATATTCGAATCGACGGGTTCCGGGCCCGGGTACTGATCGATCATTTCTATCAGAACAATTACAACCGAACCATGGAAGGGACGTTTCAGCTCCGGCTTCCAGACGGCGCCCGCCCGTTTTTCCTGGGGTTTGGAAGGTCAAGTATTCAGGCGGACTATCTTCCGGACCACCTGAAATCGACCTCCAAAACGGACCGTCGTGGACAGGAACGGCTCACGACCAAAACGATTCTCGAACGCCGTGAACAGGGCTGGCGAGATGTCAAAGTCGCACGTATGGTGCCCCGTGAAAAAGCGGCGCGTGCCTACAAGGAAACGGTTCGTGATCAGGTGGATCCGGCCCTGATGGAGTGGTCCGGTACCGGTGTGTTTCGGGCCCGGGTGTTCCCCCTGTTTTCGAATCAACTGCACCGGATCGTGATCGGTTACGACGTGAACCTGCTTCGGACCGCGTCCGGTTCGCTCCTTCGCCAGACGCTTCCGAATGACGTGGACAACAAACGCGTAAGCGTGTCGGTGCGCGGCCATTCCCGGAACGACATACAGGTAAAGCCGACCACAGCGGCACGGACCCTCCCGGACCGGATCCGTTACGTCTATGAGAATCCGGACGCGGATCGGATCAAGGTAACCATGCAGGAACCGAGTTCACAGTTGCTTGCGGGCACCGACGAAGAAACCGGCGCCTATTTCGCCGGACGCTTTCAGGCGGACCTTCCGGAAGTGCAGGCCGGGTCCCGGTCGGACGCATTGTTTTTGCTTGACACCTCCCTCAGCTCGCAGCCGGACCGGTTTAACATCTGGCTAAAACTGCTGAAATCCATTCTGGAGCAAAACCGGGATCGCATTCAGCGGTTCAACATCCTGTTCTTCAACGTCGAGACCCGCTGGTGGAAATCGGGGATGGTGCCGAATTCCGCCGATCGGGTCCGGGAGGCACTCGATGCCCTCCGACGGACCGTACTGGAAGGGGGAACGGATCTTCAGGCGGCCCTGAAACAGGCCGTGGCCGGGCCGCCGAACCGGCGAAATGAAACAAAGGCACCCAACCTGTTTCTGCTCAGCGACGGCGCCCCGACCTGGGGACCTCAGCAGCGCAGGCAGCTGCAGCGTGCGATTCCCCGCTCCTTCGGAGGGCGGCTGTACGCGTATCAGACCGGGCTGTCCGGGACGGACCTCCGCATTCTCAACGGCCTATCATCCCGTACGGGAGGGGCTGTGTTTTCCGTGACCTCCGAGTCGGAAATTCCGGACGCCGCCACCGCGCACCGGACGCTTCCGTGGAAGGTTGAACAGATAAAAGCAACCGACGGGTCCGACGTGCTCCTGGCCGGCAAACCGGACGTCCTGTACCCCGGTCAAACGGTAACGTTTGCAGGACGAGGGGCTCCGGACCGGAATATGACTGTAAAGTTAACCCTGTCCCGGGGCGACCGGAAACGCACGTTGAGCTGGAGCCCTTCCGATCGAACCACCTCCCCAATGACACCGCGGCTGTACGGACAGATCGCGGTCAATCAACTCGAAGCGAATGCGTGGTCACGGAAACACGCAAAACCGTACGCGCTTCACTTTCGCATTCCGGGAGAGACGAGTTCACTTTTAATGCTTGAAAATGAGGAGGACTACCAACAGTTTGACATTGAACCGGAAGAGAACCGGTCCTTTATCAGAACATCCCCGGTGCGTCAGCTTCTGAACAGGCGAGACCGAAAGTCGGCCCGGCCCGACACGCCGCTGTTTACGCTGCTCGACCGACTCGAACAGACGCAACACGAAGTTTCCCTGCCCGCCTCACTGCGCAGGCTCCTCGAAAAGAAACCGTCCTCGTTTTTCTCCGTCGATCCCCGTCCACTGTCCACCACCGTCCGAACGTACGATCAGCTACGCAACCGGTATCGCGAAGCGCTGTCCGACGGGGAGGTTTCGTACGACGACGTATACGAACAGGTGCATCGGCTCCGCGGGGACAACCGCACGGACGACGCGGTCCGCGCGCTGAGTTCGCTCATTGAGCAGCACCCGGGGCATACCGGACACCTGCGGGACGTGGGATATACACTCATGGCCTGGGAACAACCGGCGCACGCGTACCACCTCCTTCTACGCTCCGCTATGAAACGACCCGGTGAACCCCAGGTTTACCTGGCCTGTGCCCGTTTGCTGGAACAGACGGGAAACGTTCTTCAGGCCCTTGCGTTCTATGAAATTGCTCACCGCGGCGAGTGGCATGACCGTTTCCAGCAGTTTCAGACGGTGGTTGCCATGGAGTACAACCGCTTTCTGGAGGAACATTCGGGACGGTCTCTCCCGGAGGAGGTCTCCGAGCTCATTAGCGAGCGAAAACGAGGATTCAGAACCGCAACCGACCTGAATTCAGTCGACGTCGCGACCTGGATCGTGTGGAACACGGATCGTTCGGACGTGGATCTCCACGTGGAAGAATCCACCGGTGAAGAATGCTATTACGAAAACCGGACCACCGACATCGGTGGCTGGCTCACAAAAGACGTCACGCAGGGATACGGACCGGAACTGTACGTGCTCGAACAGGCAAAACCCGGGGCGTACGAAATCTGGGCCAACTATTATTCCTCCACGGACGATCGCGTGGAACTACGGACGCGGGTCTTTGCCCTCGTGTATCGTCGTGAACCGGACGGCACATTGAACACCCGCCGGACCGTCCTCACCCTTGACGGAACGAGCGATTACGAGTACATTGACGAATTCGAGTTCAGAAACGAGGTGCAAAAGTAAATGGTCGGTGGACATAAGCACATACCACAAACCAAAGGTCTCAGGCATCCGGATCGTTTACGAGACAACGAAGACTCCTCGAATACGACGGCTCGAATCACCCCGTCGTTTCCGCATCCCTTTTTCATGGCCATTACGCAACACCGTTCGTCTGAATCGATCGGACAAGTTCAATGAGTGAACCGGACCGGGACAAATCGTACGACGAGCTGGATGACCACGCCCTGATGGAACTCTGCAAAATCGGAGACGAGCAGGCGTTCCGCCAGATTTACGACCGGCACGCGGATCGTATCACGGGATACATCGTTACGTTCTGTGGCGACGAACACATCGCCGCGGACGTCACTCAGGAAACGTTCGAATACCTGTTTCGGAAGGTGGACGAGTACGAGCCGAACGCGCCGCTTCACTCACTGCTGTACAAAGTCGCCCGAAACACCTGCTACAAAAAATTGCGAAACAAGCGGAAGGAAGCCAATGTCGACCTGAACTGGGACGAACTGGAACCGTCCCCGCACACGTCTGAACCGGATGAACACCTGAGCGAACAGGAGCGAGTTGAACACATTCGAGAGACGATTCAGCAGCTGCCGGAGCACGTGCGTGAGGTCGTGATCCTCCGGGTCATGGAGGGGTTGAAATACAGAGAAATCAGCGACGTCGTCGAGGTGCCGCTCGGGACGGTCAAATCCCGGCTGCACGACGGACTGGATCGTTTGAGGGACCGGCTCCGCGAAACGCTGGACGACCTGACGGCGTATTAGAGCTTCGAGACGCATAAGGGAATCCTGCTAAGAGGCGAACGAATCGGTTATGGAAACGTGCGACACATACAACTCGGCCGACTGGTACGAATTTGCGGAAGGGGATCTGCACAGGCAGAACCGGGACCAGATGAAGCGTCACCTGGACACCTGCCCCCACTGTCGCGAACAGTTTTCGGAGGTGGAATCGGTGGCGAACATGCTCGAGGAGGCCCGTCCCTCGAACGCTGGCGACCTCCCGGATCAAACGGAAGAACGGATCCTCGACACGGCCCGCCGGGAAGCCCGTCCCCGGCGGACGAAACCGCAGGACCGAACACCGGACGTGCCGCCGGTTCCTTCGTTTGCATGGCGTGAATTTTTGTTCGGGGCGACGGCCGCGGCCGCGGTGCTTTTGATGAGTTTCGTTTTCACGAACCAACGCCTCAGGTTTGAACCTCAACATAGCGCGGAGCGTCCATCCGGAACGGAGGTGGAGCGGAAAACAAATCGACCTGCGACGGACCGGAAGCCGAACCGCTCGACGACGATCGAACCCCCATCGAAAACGACGAACGACCGATCGGATGCTTCTGCCCAATCTGCATCCACCGATCAGGCAACCGGGAAAGAGGAAACGGAACGTTCCGGCACGCAGGAGGAACAACCGGGTGCTTCCTCAGAACGGCCTCGGAACCGGTCAGCGGAACCCAAACCGGATTCATCAACGCAGAACGAGAAATCGAAGTCCGGTTCATCCTCGGCGGAACAAACAGACCCGAAACGAACACCGGCGAAACAGGAAGAACAGGAGAAGAAACAGACACAGCAGCATGAGAAAGCGGACAGCGAGCGTCCAGCGGCGGAAACGGAGGAAAAATCCCCGTCCGGCGATGATCCCCCGGACAGCGAGAAGCGAACACGAATTGCCGGGGACGTGAACAACGACGGACGGGTGGACGTCGTCGACAGCATGCTTATCACAAAAAAAATCATGAAATCGAAGCCCCTGAATGCGCGTACGATGGACGTGAACGGAGACGGCCGGGTGACATTGCAGGATGCACGTCTTATTATGAAAAAGACCATGAGCAGAACGTCAACGGACGACAACCCCTCGGTAAAAACCTATTAACATGGCGCATTCCGCAGCACGGAACATGCCCGTCGGTCGAATCCTCGCCATCGTGGCGCTCGCCGGCCTCCTCTCCGGGTGTGCTGCGTCCAGAGACGTGCCGCCGTCCATGGATGAGCAAACCGACGAGGCGTCCGGCACCGCATCGACCACGAAAACCGTGCACGTCCGGATCTCCCTGGACACCGGGGACCAATCACTGGGTGCGTACAGCCTCCTGCTCCGTTACGACCGCGACCGTGCGAGGTTTCTGGAAGTGACCGGTGCCCGTGAAAACGGCTTCCAGGCGCCCTTCCACGAGGAGCTTGAGGGCTCCCGGTCCTCCATCGGCACCCTCCGCATCGCGGCGTTTGACGTGGACCGGACCCCCTCCGGCACCACAACCGTCACCGTGGTCTCGTTCTCCTCCGATCACAGGCCGTCCGAATTTATCCGGGAACTGCGCGTGGAAACGGCCAGCGACCCGGACGGAAACCGTATCGACGCCTCCGCCTCCATGCAATTTACGTCTCCGTAACACCTGTATTGTCGTGATAGTTGGGTAAATCCACCAGATCAAAATGGACCGGGAAGCAACAGGCGACTCTTCAATCCGAACTGCTTCGGCTTCATCCGGGCCCTGTCGAACCGTTTGCAGCCGATCAGAACACGATCCGAATTCAACCGGAAAGATAATTATGATGCGCCAGGATCGGACGGTGGGCGCGTGCCCCCTTTTCGGATAGGGTGTTTTACTCCTCCCGTACCCGGTTCTTCCTTCCGCTGTCCTCAACCGGTCCTCTGCTGAGGATCTCGCAGTTGGACGCGTATTTCGTTAACCGGACCGGATGAGGGGTTTTATTCCACAGTTTGATGTGACTCGCCCGATGTACTTTTTCCAACTGTTGTTCCGAGGACGTTTCAGACGTCCACCGACCGGTGAACTGTCCGCCCGTTGACCGGCCGATGAGGATGGGTCGGTCATCGTTATCCGGGGATCCGTTCGGGATATTGATTTCGATCTCGTGTTCCTTCCCCGAAACGGCCGCGACCGGATGGTTCCCGATTGTCCGATCGGACGGAAGCAGAATCAGCTCTGCATCAAGCTTTTTGCGGGTGCCATACGGCATGAAGAGGAGCGGTCCGATTGCGGCGTCTCCGGCGGAGGAGCGGACGACGCTCCCGCTCGACAGGGAATATCCATGACCGCAGCGTGTAACCGTGCAACCCGTGACCTCGGCGGGTTCGTTCGCCCAGATCAGCACAATTCCACGACGCATCCGGTCGACTGTGCAGTTCTTGACCGTCACCGTTCCCGTTCCACCGTAGGCCCGTATTCCATCCTCCGACAGCGGGATCAGCTCGTCGCGCGGGATGGGATCGCCCTTTCTCCACGGCGGGTGCTGCATTTTGAAATCAAATCGGGCGGCGGGCCCGTCGTCCTCCCTGTAAATGTCCGCCCCGGGCCTCAAATTTCCCCGAATGGAGGTCCCACGAATCAGGGTGTTGTCCGCTCCGTGCATATGTATCGCATGGCCGAACGTGTTCATGCGGATCCGGACGTTCGTGATGCGGGTCCCATCTCCCTTCACATCCATGGCGGAGTGCTTCCGGAGGTGCACCGCCGATCCGCCGCCGATCCCGAACATGCTTCCGTACCCGTACGGGAAGGATCCACGAGTAATGATCTCACACGAATCAAACGTATTGTTGTCCCCGACAACTCGAAAGTCGGACAGACCCTGGTGGGGGGGATGATCCCCGACGTTCTCAAATTTTGCTCCCTCGAACGTATTGTTATCCCCCTGAATAAGGTATCCCGTCAGCGAATGCGTGCGTCCCCGCATGTCTCGATAGATCCGCGTCGGGAGTTCGATGGTTACGTCACGGAGGTCAAAATGATTGTTCGATCCGGTGCAGACAAACACCGAATGATCGTCCTCCGGAGAAACCTTGTTCACCTGGTACGTTCCCGGTTTCATCCGGACCTTCCGATCGTTCGTTTTGATGGCCCTGCGGAACTGCGTGATCGAGTCGACGACCGTGTATCCCTTCCGCACCTCGAATTCTTTCGCCTGGGTCGTGCCCGCAAGTTGCAAAACCGGCACCAGAAACAGCAGAAACAGACCCGAATGGACGTACGGCCGGGACCGACCGGAACGAAACCGTGTCATGCGCGATACACCTTCTTACGGTATCGTGAACAACAAAATTTCTAAAATTCCTATTTTGAAAT
>CAYXQY010000068.1:0-8772 GCA_964466525.1 uncultured Planctomycetia bacterium | reverse complement strand
CTGTGTCATGCGCGATCCACCTTCTTATATGCCGTGAATAACAAAAACCTCAAACAGATCTCAATCCAACGTTTATACCACAAGAAGGACGGGTTTCGAAACGCGAGGACGTTCATCATCCAGGCGGGCCCATAAACGCCCCGTCAATTATTGCTCCACCCGACCCTCCCATTTCAAACTGCTTCCTTTGCAAAAGTGCAGCAGCGTCAGGGGGGCGTCGAAGCGGTTCGTTCCAACCTCATCCACAACCACGAGAACGGGGTCTTCCCGCTTGCCTCCTCCTTCCGGGGAATCGGATCTTTCCACGGGCCGTCTGTCGATTTCCGGATTGAAGAGAACTTGGTCGCCACGAGGCACTGGCACGTGATCAGCCTGTACGACGTACGGAACCCGAGGCTAAATACTGATTTCTCAACACAAAAAGCCCACTCCTGCAGTGCGGATGCCCTCAGAATAGCAGGAGGGGAGCCACGACCGTAAGGGAGTGGATAGAGGTCGAATGCAAGATGAAACCCAAAGATTTTACAGGGGTGTGTTTCAGTATTTTCTTCGTTTTTCCCCATACCTGATCGATCGGTAGAGGACGCGTACATGTCGCCTCAGGATCAGGCTCATGATCGACGACTTTTCTTCAACCCAACTACGCCACGCCTTCCGTCTTCGAAGTCTCGTCCATTTGAACGGCCACCGTCCTGATCACCTCTGAAAAAACCGGCCGTTCTCGTTGAACGTCTCAAGCCGTTCGTCAATCCGCTGCACGTTCTCAAACTCGTGCCGGTCCCAGAACGTTCGGGTGAACAAGGAGAAATGAGTTGCTCCCTTTGATCAAATCCTGCGTGGCCGGTTTCACAGCACCGAAAACACCGGATGGACCTCCCTCTCAAGCAGAAATCGCGCCCCACGTCCTGTCCGTCTTCAAGCCCGGATTATGCACGAGTGAAAGTGATGGAAAATAAAAAAATGGGATAACCCCCTTAAAATGCCTATAAATAGGACATTTCACAGGCAATTTCACTTCAAAGGAGGTTATCCCATGAAAACAGACTGTTCAGAACAATTTTCTCTTGATTTTCATTCCGACAAAGAGGTTCGCGCCCAGTTTGACGGCGGTCGCCTCACCACCGACGCCGGATTGATGACGCTTCGCCAGCACGAATCGGACCAAAATTATTATCGACGACTCAGCCGGATACTCAACGATCCTCGCCAGCAAAGCAAGGTCCAACACCTGCAGCCGGACATCCTCCGGCAGCGAGGACTTGCCATCGTCGCCGGATACGAGGATGCCGGGGACCATGACCAGCTTCGATCGGATCCGGCATTTATTGTAATGAACAACGAGTCGGATTTGCAGGAGGAGAAAGGGCCGTCCCAATCCACCGTAAGCAGGATGGAGAACGACGTAACGGCACGGTCGGTTGTGAAACTGAACCGATGGTTGCTCACCGACTGGATTCGGCGACAACAGGAGCCTCCCGAACAGATCACACTGGAGATCGACGCCACCGACGACCCCACCCACGGGAACCAGCAGCTGTCCATGTACGATGGGTTCTACGGGCAGTACATGTATTTTCCATTGCTTATTTTTGACGGAGAAAGCGGGGACTGTCTGGGAGCTCGTCTGCGAAAAGGATCCGCCTGTGCGAAATCCCGGGCAGTTCCGCAGCTCAAACGGATTATTACCCGCATACAGGAGGAATATCCACAAGCCGACCCCACCATCCGACTGCGTGCTGACGCCGGGTTTATGGACCCAGCTCTGTATCGGATGCTCGAGCATCGAGACATCCAGTATGCGATTAACCTGACCAAAAACGAGGTGCTAAAGCGTGAAACCGAAGACGAGTTCAAGCAGGTGCAGGACACATACGAAGATACCGATACGGAACAGAAAGTCACCCGATATACCGAATTCACCTATCAGGCAGGGTCCTGGGAGTCCCCGCGCCGGGTGTGTGCAAAGCTGGAGTACAGTCCACAGGGAGCCAACCGTCGATTCGTCGTGACCAACATCAGCGGTGGGACCGCCGAGGAGATATTTGACTTTTATGAAGAAAGGGGCCGGTGCGAAAATTACATCAAGGAACTCAAAAATGGGTTCTCGGGAGATCGGCTCTCATGCACTGACTTTGTAGCCAATGCGTTTCGGTTTCTTGAACACGTCCTTGCCTATAATCTGGTCAACCATTTCCGAAACAACCATCTAAGCGAGACACCGCTTCGATCGGCGGATATCCATACCCTTCGAACAAAGTTGTTCAAGGTGGCGGCGAGAATCAAAACGACCGTGCGAAACGTCTGGGTCCGGCTGTCGGAATCCTGGCCGTTTCGTGATCACTTGCTTGCCGTAGGAGACGGGTTATAACAGGAGGAAAATCAGCACGGATGGATAAAATCTTGACTTCACTGAGCCGGTTTTCCGGGAGAAGTGTATCTGAAATATCCTGAATTCGGTTGCTGAGGATATTTGTGACCAATTCGACCGTTCAGGAAGACAATTCGTCTGAAAAGTTTGTCGAAAACTTCAATTTTCATCGATTCTTCCGGATTTTTGAGTGTCTAACATTCACTCATGCATAGTCCGGGCTAAACGACGATCAGAGCAGAACGAAGAAGATAAGGAGGTCCATAAAAAGAAACAAGCATCCGGGGGAAACGGCGATTCCACACGGACTCTATGAGCCCGCAGATCCAAATCCGATGTGTTTTCCCCAAATCCATGGCAGGAATTCCAGTCGTTCATACCGTTCAGACTTCGTGGTAGACCTGAAGGCGGTAATAAAATACAAAACCACCCGAGGGAGCCTCTTGGTAAACGTTTCCCCTCAACTCCACCACTTCACTACCCGATTAAATACATCTTTGGTGTCTTCTCCCAGATGTGTCAGGCGTGCACCGTTCTGATTTTCCATCCCCGCTACACGGTTGAGACCCTTGTATCAAACCGCGCCGTTGCCTGTTGATTCAACAGATCGGTGCGGGTCCTTAGCCGGCTCGGGCCATCTTACGTCGTTTCTAATTTACGTCCATGCTCAGTTGGAAAACCCCATTTGAGGCCTTCTACGACCGCTAACAGGAACAATCGCACCTGTTGTTTATTCAGCAGATCCCACCGCATGTGACGTACTGAAACCATGGCCGGCTGTACGAGACCCTGGGAAACGCACGCCGATCACGTGATACGAGAGGAACAGAACGATTAATATCAACACAGGTTCGAACGTCGAAGCCCCCAACCTCATGGCGTCGGGACCGTACCTGAGTTTCATCATAAATCGCCCTCAGGCAGTTCAGGATTCGCCTCCGTTCTTCCAACTTACAGTGTGTCCTTTCTGATCACTGCAATTGGTCACCTATTCGTGAAGAGTCCGGGTACCGCGACCACGCCGGCAAATACCAATTTTTACCTTTCTTTCGAATTGAATGAGTAGTTACCTCTGTCCAATCGATCTGAGACGACCAAGATTCAATTCACGAATTTGCCACACTACGAATTTCACGTGTAAAATAAAATGATATGGTTCGATTAAGGGAGGCAAATAAATAGCAGGCCGCAGACATCAATATGGACCGGGAGATGGCGCCGCAATGAATATTTGTAGTGTGCATGAAAAAACTGACACGGTATACGCGTCTGGAAGAAGGAAGTGAGCGGTCATTCCAATGACGAAGGCGAAAAGAATAGTGCCTCCAGTGGTCAATAACAGAACTCGTTTGCTTCTACTGCTCAACCGCCCGGGGGATACATCGTCGGATTTTCCGTCTTCATAATCAGATAAAGGTGAAGAAAAAGACGATTTGTGTTTCTGGGCTGCGTAGATAATCCACAGGCTGAGTCCAATCATGAACAGGCTGTAAATATATCCGGACCAGCCTGTGTCTCCAAGGGATTTGTCCGATACAAAAATGAGGAGTTGCAGGGACCAGGAACGTACTTTTGTCGGGAGACTGAGCAAAATCATAAAAAGTCTGCCAGCAATACTTATGAATCCCATCAACTGAGTGAAAATGAGAGCAATGTAATTTCGCCTGCACAAATAATATGCAATCAGAAGGTGTGAAATTGGAAGGATATGATTAAAAAATATGCCTGTTGTTCTTTGTAGTGATAAATCAGGTAAAAGAAATGCACAGAAAGAGTTCAACACCGATGAAGTCCCGAAATAAATGAATATCCCGCAAATGATATGGATGTCGGTCGGTACGCTTATTTTGTTATTGTCAGTCATTTACGGACAGATGTAAGGGAAGTGAAAAGAGCTTCACTTCGGTCACTCCCAATCTAAGACCATCTTTTGGAATAACCATTTTTATGGCTGATAACATACTCGACCCGAACACAACCCAATCCCCCAAATTGTCGCACTTCCGAATCCCTGCGCTGGATGAAAGGAATATAGAAAATATGATGGGCCGGCCTATCCCAGTGGTTTACCCGGGTATTTTGCTGATATTCTTCACTCATTCGTTTATAAGGGGGATATAATCAGTCCAATACGCTCATTTTCTTCTGATAATCAAGGTTCTGTTAGTTCTTTCGCTTTATTTCAATCAGGTTGTCATTCACCATCTCCATTTCCATTCGATCCGGCATTTTCTTCGACTTCTCCTCAAATTCTTCTGGAACAGGGATTGGCGCATCGGTTTTCATCACCATTAGAAGCGCCTGTCGTCCACTGTGAAATATCCTGTTTTCGACGTCAAAATAGTACCTCGATTTTCCGGTGACGGACAATCCGTACTCCCCCTCCATCTCGTCGGGCACATCCAGGTTCGAAATATCCGTCACCACATCCAGTTGAATACACCGGTTCCCCTCGATCGTCACCATCTTCGTGAAGGTGATTTCTGAATGACCGGTAGCATACAGCATCGATCCCATTGCGTTGAATGGTACTTTTCGCTTCATCCGGACGGTATCCCCCTTTTGTATTTTTCCGGACGGGATCGGAAAAAGTAATTTCATTAACAGTTCCCGCTGAGTGTTTTTAAATTCGGGGTCTCCCGGTTCACCGGCTTCGTTCATTCCCTTTATAACCATAGGTTCTACACCTTGAGACACGTTCCTGGTTTGACCACCAACCTCCATTTCCATCGAGGAAAGTTTGAGAACCAGATCCGCAGCACCATCCCCCTTACTCTTCACAAGCAGGTCACCAACTCCCTTCATCTTCGAAAGAGAGCTATTCTTTTTTTCTCCCTGTCTTCGACTGCCGAGCGTACGGTTCTTTACCTGCTGAGCATACGAATAAGAATACGTTTTTTCTTTCTGAAAATTCCACCGCATTCTATAGGAATCCTGCTCTGCTTGAACTTCTTCGTATCTATCCTGAGCTACTTTGTGAAGAAAAGATGATCTTTTCACAGAAATTTCATTTGCTTCGTCCTTATGTTCCAGAACATTCTCCTGATTCCTATCTAATTTATCTGGTGAGTTCATGTATACGCATGGACCCAAAAAAGCAACCATTATACCTGCGATAGATAAAGCAACAGGAAGAGTTAATATTAATATCCACTTAAATGATTTACTCATTAAAAATTTATCATCTTTCTTTTTGGGCTCCATATCCATTTTTATGCAAAATCACACATATTTTCTGGATTAAACAAACTGGTGCAGTTTCTGAGGGAGAGTGGTGAAATCCATAACCAGCCGAGAGTGTTTTTCGAAAATTTATCTACCACTTTCACCACACTTTCTTCTGCATACCTCCTTCGTATATGTACGTGATCACAGTGTAGGAAACAAACCCCGGATATTTCGGAGGATAGATCACTGGCGACTCCGATTTAAACTCCGTGAAACCTTCTGAGATCCACCGACCGGAATCGCTTCTCTGGAACTTGCACCGGGAAAACGGCATAATTGCTTATCCGTTATTGATGCCTACAAAATACGATCAAACAAATGATACGCTGCTTCGTCCATAACATATGTGCGCTCCTGTTTCTTCCGTTGCTTGCCGGGCTCCCTGCCGTGTACGCGCAGCCGGAAACGATCCGTCCCCCCGGGGATCACCCGATCTTTACCTTTGTCCAGATAACGGACCCGCAGATTAGCTCGGCGGAGGACGGCACCGCTCTGAAACGGGCTTTCGACGAGATCAACCAGATGTCACCACTGCCGGAATTCGTCGTGATGACGGGCGACCTGGTTGACGGGCCCGGTCACTCCGAGCTGTATAAAAAATTCAGACAATGGACCGCCGGTTTGCATCCTCCGGTCATTACACTTCCCGGAAAGACGGACGCCCCGGACGCCTTTCAGGAGGTGTTTCCCGCTGCCCACAGGTCCATTTCTCACAGCCCGTTTCATCTTCTTTTCGTCAATGACAGCGGGACGTCCGAAGCCTCCGGAAACGGTTCCGGGTTTTCCGATCAAACCGTACAGTGGATGAGGAAGGAACTACAGGACGTGGATCATTCCACTCCACTGATTCTGTTTTCACGCGGAACCGTATATCGACCGCAGTCCCCGGACCGTGAAGGTTCCGGAAAGGTCCGTATTGACCGTTCCGTCCTCGACCTGCTCCAACCGTACGACGTTCGGGCGTGGTTCTCCGGTAACGCCCACGCGAATGCCGACGTCCGGAAAAACGGGACGCGATACATCAACACGGCGAGTATCGACAAACGGAAAAATACCGGTACGAAACCGGGATATCGTATCGTGCGTGTTTTCGAGGAGGAGCTCGAAACGTCCTACCGTCCCGCCGGGGCGTTCAGGACCGTCCGGCACGTCACGCAGGAACCGTCGGAAAAGTACGGCGGTACAACCGGAAGACCGATCCGAAAAGCGGTGAAAGACGCGGAAGACGGCGATACCATTTCCATCGAACCCGGAACGTACACCATACGGCGAACCATTCAGCTGAAAAGCAACCTGACGTTTACCGGCACCGAACAGACCGTGCTCCGTCTCCCCTCTCCTGCGTTGTCCTCCGCCGGCGTTTCGAAAGGGGCGAAAACCGTACCGGTCGAAGCGTCCGATCAATTTCGGGAGGGAGCTCAGCTACAGTTCCGACCGCCGGAGGGACTCGATACCTTCCCGGAGTCGGAGAAGAAGAAATTCACGGCGTCCCTCTCCTCCATTGACAATCAACGGCTCACGTTTGATCGGTCATTGCCGGTCCCCGTGCCCGCGGAGAGCCGTATCGGTTATTTCAACAACATCTTCCAGCGGCGGGGAACCGCCCTTCGAAACATTACCTTCCGGAACCTGAACTTTCACGGAGGGAGGATCAAGCGGATTCCGGACCTTCACGGTCACGTGGATCGGTGTGCCATTCTATTTTCGGCAAAGTACACCTACGCGGACGGGCCGCAGGGGCCGCCAAATCGAAACATCCGGGTGGTGAACTGCGATTTTCGAAATTTCTACGGTCGGCCCGTGGCGTTCTATTCCGCGGTGGACTGCCTCGTGGAAAACTGCACGATGAATAACGTGAACGACGAATCGATTAATTTTGACCACTTCACGTTCCGCTGCCGGGCCATTGGAAACACCGTCCGTGATAGTAAAATCGGCGTCACCATCAACGATGGATCGTACAACGTTGTCCGTCATAATCGATTTTACGGATGCGGTAAAGCGGTGAACCTCTGGTGGTGGCGCAAGTGTCCTCAGAACTACATCAATATTCGCAATACAATCCGCCAGAACGTCGTTCGTTCCCCCCGTCACGATGTGTCGATTCGTGTAAGCAGGCGGGCGTACTGGAACAAAATTACCGAAAATTCCGTGGAGGGGGACATTCGGGTTCGGGAGCAGGAAAATACGGTCCATAACAATGAACGGAAATAGATCGAGCGGATGATTTCATTCTGAACACCGGGGAGTACCCGAAACGACAATGAACAAAATAGTGGAAACAGGCACAGCCAACAGGCCCTCGCCGCTGAAACGGACGCTCCTTGCCCTGTCTGTCGTTTTTCTTCTTGCACTGACAGCAACCGGACAGGAGGGGTCCGAACCGGACGTTCGTATTGGGCTCATTGCCGACGTCCAGTTCGCCGACGTGAAGGGGGAGGGCCGACGAAAATACCGAATGTCCCTCCGGAAGCTAACGGACTGCGTGCGTAAATTGAATGAGCTGGAGGTGGACCTGACCGTACAGCTTGGTGATTTGATTGATCGAAACATCCGGAACTTCAAACCCGTACAATCCGTTCTGAACAGGCTGAACAACCCACTTCATCACGTGCTGGGAAACCATGATTTTGCCGTAAAGCAGAGCCCCGGGACCGTTTCTGATAAACTTGGCCTGGACGAGCGTTATTACCGGGTTCAGGTGGGGGACTGGCTTCTGATTGTTCTTGACGGCAACGACCTCTGCACGTTCGCCCGGCCGAAATCCAGTGACAGATATCAGCGAGCCGAAAACATGCGCCGGTCCCTCAAAGCCGACGGAGCGCCAAATGCGAATTCCTGGAACGGCGGGCTCGGAAAAACGCAGCTAAAATGGCTGCGAACGACGCTGAAACAGGCGGACCGGCGGAATCAGCGCGTGGTGGTCTTCTGCCATTATCCCGTGTACCCCGCCGGCGCCCATACCCTCTACAACCGGGAGGAGGTGATCCGGTTGCTTGAAGCATATTCAGCCCCCGTCGCGTACCTTTCCGGTCACAACCATCGGGGCAACTACGGAAGAAAAAACGGCGTACATTATCTGACCCTCAAGGGCATGGTCGACACGGATCGGAACAGTTTCGCGATTATGGACGTTTATCCGGACCGGCTGGAGATACGGGGGTACGGCCGGGAGA